>CAIZDF010000513.1 GCA_903931645.1 uncultured Tolumonas sp. | reverse complement strand
CAATATCAATACCCGAATGTAGCTCGGCTTTCATAAATGCCAGTAACGCAGCGCCCATGCCACCGGCTGCTCCGGCGCCCGGTACAAATTCCACATCAGTACCTAATTCTTGTGTCACGATATGGGCATAATGCTTCAGGTTTTCATCGAGCAAAGCCACCATAGCGGCATCAGCGCCTTTCTGTGGGCCAAAAACTTGCGCAGCGCCCATTGGCCCAGTCAGTGGGTTCGTTACATCGCAGGCAACTTGAAACTGGCAATCGAGCAAGCGAGGATCAGCTGTCGAGATATCTATTGTCGCCAAATCGGATAGACCCGCACCTCCGCGGGGAATGTCGCGACCATGCTGATCTAACAAGCGATAACCCAGTGCTTGCAACATACCCGCCCCGCCGTCATTGGTCGCACTACCGCCAATACCGATGATAAATTGCTTCACTCCCAAGTCGAGCGCAGCCTGGATCATCTCGCCAGTACCGTAGGTGGTTGTGATTAACGGATTACGTTCGGCAACAGAAATACGTTCCAAACCACTGGCGGCAGCCATTTCAATCACTGCCGTGTGTTGATGTATCAGCCCCAGTTCCGCCATCACCGGCTTACCGGTCGGACCAGTTACACTTACGCTAATTTTGTGGCCACCCATTGCTGCCACCATAGCATCAACAGTCCCTTCCCCCCCATCTGCCACAGGCATTTTTACATACTCGGCATTGGGGTAAATTTCGCGAAATCCAGCTTCAATGGCATTAGCTACTTCCATTGTACTCAGACTTTCTTTATACGAATCAGGGGCAATAACAATCTTCATGAATGACGGCTACAGAAATGGCGGATGAATAAGATCAGGTTTACATGAATAACGAAAACACTCTCGGATTACTTCATTAAATTGCGATACAACGCCCAGTCAAACGCACTGCCAGGGTCAGTTTTTCTGCCCGGCGCGATATCGGCATGCCCAGTGATCCGCGCAGCTGTTACTGCCGGATAAGTTTGTTGGATCACGCGTGTTACCGCAGCTAGTTGCTGATATTGCGCTTCGCTATAGCTGCTGTCATCAGTACCTTCCAGCTCGATGCCAATTGAAAAATCATTGCAGTTCTCACGGCCATCAAACTGCGAGCGTCCGGCATGCCAGGCGCGATCGAGAAAACTCACGTACTGCACCACTTCCCCATCGCGACGGATCAAACAATGTGCAGACACCTCCAGATGCGCTATTTCGGCAAAATACGGGTGCGCCTGTGGATCTAATTTTCCGGTAAACAATTCATCAATATGCGGCCCACCGAATTGCCCCGGCGGTAAACTGATGCCATGCACCACCAGTAATGAAACAGGCTCGCCTTGCGGGCGTTGATTAAAAAACGGTGACGGGCAATGTCGCGCTTCCGCAAGCCAGCCTTTATGATTAATCGACCAATTTTTATTCAACACTCTGTTTACCTCTCTGTTTTTAGCGCCAAAGCATGCTACATGGTATGCTTACGTCCAACATCTTTTTGTTTCGACCGGAAAAACCGGCTAATTCAACAGGACTCGTCATGTTGCAAAATGATATCCAGCGCGCTGTGCGTGCCGCATTAGAAGAAGATTTGGGTGGCGTACTTGATGCCCATGCCGATATTACCGCACAACTTATTCCAGCTGACAAACAAGCGGAAGCCTATGTGATCACCCGTGAGAAGGGTGTGTTCTGTGGCAAAGCTTGGGCGGAAGCAGTATTCGAACAACTCGGCGGCAATGTTCGTATCGAGTGGAAAGTACAAGATGGTGATCAGGTTGAGCCTAATCAGGAACTGGTTCGTTTGTATGGCCCTGCGCGCATTCTCTTGACCGGCGAGCGCAGCATGTTGAATTTTATTCAAACACTGTCGGGTGTGGCCAGCAATGTCGCACTGTATGTTGCTGAGATCAAAGGTACACAATGTAAGCTGCTGGATACCCGGAAAACGATTCCTGGCCTGCGCACTGCGCTAAAATATGCCGTTACCTGCGGTGGTGGCACGAACCATCGCATGGGGTTGTTTGATGCTTATCTGATCAAAGAAAACCACATCATGGCCTGTGGTGGCATCGCACAAGCGATCACCACCGCGCGCACACTAAACCCAGGAAAACGCGTGGAAGTGGAAGTCGAAAGTCTGGATGAACTGCAACAAGCACTCGATGCGAATGCCGACATCATCATGCTGGATAACTTCACCGTACCCATGATGAGTGAAGCCGTTGTGATCAACGCAGGCAAAGCCAAACTGGAAGTCTCCGGCAACGTCACGCTGCAAACTATCGCCACCTACGCCCAAACCGGTGTCGATTACATCTCCGTTGGTGCACTGACCAAACACACCCACGCCATGGATCTCTCCATGCGTTTTGTGTAAACCTTCGTAAATCCGCTCCTTCATATACGGAGCGGATTTAAGCTCCGCCCTCATATTGTCGTCTTTCCTATCTTGAATAGCAGCGTCTGCTATCTGATTTCTAATCTTTATTAAAACTCCTGAGCAGTAAATTTTTGACAAAAAGAACAATATAAACTATTCCATTTGAATACCTTTATTTCCTGACAACAAAGGATCCGCTGATGCAACAGACAGAAAATGAAAAATCGGCAGGATTAACAGCAGATGATATTTCTGATTCGCGTGTTTTGCTAAACGACAAACTGCACGGCCCCTATTTAGGCAGCCACCTGTATCACCCGTTTTCGAAACCAATTCAATCCAGAAACATCAGCCCAGAAATAATCACGATAGAATCCATTCCGCCATTCAATCACTACTATCAGCCCTCAGCAGATACCAGTCAGGCCATTATTTTTTCGATGGCAACACTCGCTGAATATTATGATGGCAATATCGGGAATCACCTTTGCCGGATTCGTGATTTTATAAAACTGCTCTGTCAGCAATTACAGAAACATTTGCATTATCAGCCTATTTTAATCAGCTACTGATTTACCATGCAGCGCTCTTGCATGATATTGGTAAAATGCGTGTTCCATTAGATCTCAACATTAAATCCAGTGCACTTTCTTCCGAAGAGTTTGAGACCATGGTTCAACATGCGGAGTGGGGAAAAGATGCACTGGAGTTGGCTGAACATCACTGCGGACTGGATAGTAAGCTTCTAAATTTTGCCAAAGAAATTGCTTATTCCCACCATGAGCGCTGGAATGGCTCCGGTTATCCACAAGGATTAAAAGGTAATGAAATTCCGGTTTCAGCAAGGCTCATGGCTCTTGCCGATGTTTACGATGGGCTGATTACCCCCAAAAGCTATAAACCAGCGATGTCGCATGCTGACACAGTCGAAATTATTCGCGAAAGTCGGGATAACTTATTCGATCCGGTACTGGTCGATGCGTTTTTGGAAAAAGAATCCGAATTTAAAATGATTGCGGCCCATTATCCGATTGTCAGCTAATAGGCCATCGATATTACAGCTATCAAGCCAGGATAAATTTCTCAATCACATGCGCCACGCCATCTTCTTCATTAGAGTGGGTCACATAATCGGCAATAGCTTTAATGTCATCAAACGCATTACCCATTGCCACTGACAAACCAGCATATTCCAGCATGTGGATATCATTACCCGCATCCCCAACACAAATAACTTCCGTTGATGCGATACCTAAATAATCTGCCAGCATAGCAACACCATTCCCTTTATTACTGTTCTTATTCAAGATCTCTAAAAAGAATGGGGCACTGCGCACTACGGTAAAACGATCGTAATAATCGGTTGGAATTTGCTCAACGCCCGGCGATAAAATTTCCGGCTCATCGACTAGCATAACTTTTACGATCGGGTGGTCTTCTGCTAATTCATTAAAATCAATTAGAGTCAGAGGAATACCATTAATATCGCGCTCATGCGCGGTGTAATGACTTAGTTTAGGCGAGATCAAACCAAGCTCAGTAGAGAACGCATGGGTATTTACGCCAATCTGCTGACTCACGGCATACACATCATGCAGATCTTTGCCGCTGATCAACTGACTACAAATATTTTCTCGGGTGCCTACGTTTTTAATCAGCGCGCCGTTATAACTCAGTGCGTAATCATCATCCGTGGTCAACCCCAGTTCTGTCAGATAGCGCTCCAGCCCTTCAATCGGACGACCCGAAGCCAGCACCACCTTCACCCCTTTTTGTCGGGCTTGTTGAATTGCACTCTTGGTGCGTTCAGAAATCGTACCATCGCCACGTAACAACGTGCCGTCCATATCAAGTGCAATCAGCTTATACATGGTTATCACCGAAGTAGTAAAGTAGAGCCTATTTTACCGGATAAACCGGTTACATTCAGTGATTTTAGCGCTAACTTTCATTAAAGATGAATTAACAATCCTAATGCATAAAGAACAGATCTATAGATAAGTAGACAGCGTTCTGTAAGCTGTAGAAATAAAAAAGCCGACTGTAATTAGCCGGCTTTTTTTATAAGCGGAAAATAAATTAACCGTTTACTGCGTCTTTTAATGCTTTACCCGCAACAAAAGTTGGTACGTTGGAAGCAGCAATAGTAATTTCCTGACCAGTCTGAGGGTTACGACCAGTACGGCTAGCACGATGATTTACTTTAAATGTACCGAAGCCAACCAGCTGTACCGGATCACCTTCTTTCAGGCTTTGAGTGATAGTTTCCAGAATCTGTTCCAGTGCTGCTTTAGCCTGGGCTTTGCTCATGTCAGCCTTGGCTGCAATCGCATCAACAAGCTCAGTTTTGTTCATACGCAATCCTTATTATTTAAGCCGATCAAAAAAGCTGCCTCAATCTAGTCAATATTCGACTGACTGGCAAAAACTTTCTGTCGTGTTTTCAGGAAAAACAGCAGATTTTCACCGAGAACTTCTTTGAAGTCACAAAACATACTGCCAGCCGCTTAAGCTTTATACTAAGCACCCGAAACAACAACTACTCCAGACTAATGCCCAGATTCGAAACACCATTTTGTGTAGCCAGTTCTTTTATCTTCAAAATCACACTCGCATCACGAGGTTGTGATACTGCTGTCAGTAACTCCACCTGAAAAGCCATTTCATCTTCTATAAGTGATTCAGCATACAGCTCTTCATCGGTAAGCTCTTTTCCTTGCTGCATTTCAATAAAACCAATCACGGAGCCCAGTGATGTTTGGCATACATCATAAGCCTCATCACCTAAACGAAATACAACCGAGTTATAAGCAGTTGCCAGTGCCACACAAGCATCCAGTGCAGGCCAGGCACCATAACATTCTTCTTTTTGCGGTTCCGGCATGCTGCTTTCTATTTTTTCCAAAATAGCTGACAAATCGACATGCATGCCGCGCTCAGTCAGGTATTGCCACATGGTATCCAGCGCCTGGCGGAAGAGTGTGGTATCACCACGACCCGTGCTTTCAACATACAAGCAATAATTGGGATACATTCTCTCGCTTAATGCCAACGCATAAACGGTCTGCTGCCACGGCATCAGCTTTTGCAATTTCTTATAAAATTTGTCACCAAACACAGCATTCTCCTTCGCGTAAGCCATGAATTGTAAGCTAGTCTGCGGCTAATGAAAAATAAACTAACAAACCGATATATGAGTTGACCCAAATTGACATTGAACAAAAAACCACCAGACACACACGGTATTGGCATTTTATCGCCCATTTTATTGTCATCGGACCACCGTCCGTGATACAAATCTAACTTTGTGCCATCTAGGGTCGATGAAATTTTAACCCTGCATTCAGTGATGGTATAACATTCCGATTATCAACAGAGCGAAGACAGAACAATGAAACGGATCCTGACACCGTTTACAGGTTTGGCGAATCGTGAGTTACCCATTCCCCGACAGCACTTATACGCCATTATTATGCTGGCGTGTTTCTCTGTAGCCAGTATTACTCTGTTACCACCGCCAGGCGAGTTGCTTTCAAGTAAGCCAATGCCTGTCTCCACCGAAGATCTATCTGCGGATGCTGAATTAAGTAAACAGGCCGTTGATACCGAATTTGTTAACGTACCGAATCAAGCCTTACTGGATGATGGTGATGGTACCGGCGATGGCATCACTGACGACACCAGCGCCCCTACCGGTGAACTTCAGTTGATGGATTACACCGTAAAAGATGACGATAACCTTTCTTACATCTTTAATACCCTTAACTTATCGCCTATTTCTCTGCAAAAACTAGTTGCGGTAGACATCCAAAACTCTTTGGTACGCCTGAAGCCAGGACAAAAAATTTCGTTTTATCTGGATGACGAAAACGTTATCCAAAAATTATCGATCCCTTTAGAGCAAGATAAACGCGTCATCTTTGAACGTTCTGGCGATGACTATAAATCACGCATTGAACAAGGTGATGCCGCCACTGCTGACGATAATAAACAGGAAAGTGTCAGTGCCGCCGATGCAGACTCGGCCGATGACAACAGTAAAACTAACGCTACGACAACCACTGAAGAAAAGTCAAAAGTCAGCAAAAAAGAAGCCGCTCGTATTGCTGCGGAAGAAAAAGCAGATAAAAAAGCCGCAGAAAAAGCCAAAGCACAAGCTGCTGAGAAAAAAGAAGCCGCTCGACCAGCAATTCGCCCGACACGCGTATTACGTGGCACCATTTCGGGAACATTCGGTAACAGCGCTCGTAGCGCCGGCTTGAGCGCAGGTCATATTCATCAAGTGACGCGTTTATTCCAAGGACGTATCGACTTTCGACGTGACCTGAAAAAAGGTGATACCTTCAAAGTATTATTTGATCGTAATGCTGTCGGCGGAAAAGCAGTCAGCGATGCACGTGTGTTAGCCGTTATTATCGGTTCTAAAGGAAAAACTTATTCTGCATTCCGTAGTAGCGATGATAATCAGTTTTATGATGATGAAGGCAGCAGCCTGAGCATGACCCAAAGTGGTAAGTTCATGCGTTTCCCAATCCCATCAGCAACGAAAGTAAGTTCTGGGTTTAATCCACACCGACTTAACCCTGTCACTGGCCGCGTGATGTCTCACAACGGTACGGATTTCTCCGTGCATGTAGGGACACCCGTTCAAGCACCAGCAGATGCCGTAGTGGTCAAAGCAACACGCCATCCTGATATGGGCATCTATTTGGTCTTGCGTCACAGTGGTCGTTACAGCACCGTGTATATGCATTTAAGTAAAGCGATGGTTAAACCGGGCCAGAAAATCAAAATGGGCCAAGTGATCGCATTATCTGGCAACACTGGTCGTTCTACCGGCCCACATCTGCATTATGAATTCCATGTGAACAATCGCCCAGTCGATCCAATGCGTGTCGATTTGCCAATGAATGAACCAATGCAGAACAAAGCCCGTAAAACTTTGGTGGCTAAAATTCAGGAATATAAACGTCAGCTGAATGCCGGTTAACTGTTTACCAATAGATAAAACTATAGATAAAAAAAGACCGGCGTTTTAGCCGGTCTTTTTTTATGCCTGATGATATGTTTCCGAAAACTGATGCACCGCATCCACGAAGGTACTGACCCGTTCAGGATCAATATCCGGTGTAATGCCATGCCCAAGATTAAAGACATGCCCAGAACCATGTCCATACCGGCCTAAGATATCCTGCACTTTCGCTTTCACTAATGCATCATCACCGTATAAAACCGCCGGATCCATATTGCCTTGCAGGGCTACTTTATCTCCGACTCGTTGTCGGGCAACGGCAATATCGGTCGTCCAATCCAAGCCAATGGCATCACAACCCGATGCAGCAATGGCTTCCAACCATTGACCTCCACCTTTCGTGAATAAAGTCACGGGTATAGTTCGACCTTCATAGTGACGATGAAGCCCCTGAACGATCTGCGTCATATATTGCAATGAAAAGTCACGGTAATCCTGATGCGACAATACGCCGCCCCAAGTATCAAAAATCATCAATGCATCCGCACCAGCCGCGATCTGGGCATTAAGATATTGCGTCACACTGGTTGCTAATTTACTGAGTAAACCATGCAGTAAATACGGCTCCCGATACATCATCTGTTTAATACGCGAGAATTGTTTGCTGCTGCCGCCTTCCACCATATAGGTAGCAAGTGTCCATGGGCTGCCAGAAAAACCAATCAACGGCACTTGTTGTGCCAGCGCCTTTTTGATGGTGCGGACTGCATCCATCACATAACGCAACTCACCTTCCGGATCAGGCAACGGCAATGCATCCACGTCGCGTTGGTGCTGTATCGTGTTGGCAAATTTAGGCCCTTCACCAGCACCAAAGGTCAACCCTAATCCCATGGCATCCGGGATAGTCAAGATATCGGAAAACAGAATAGCGGCATCAAGTGCGTAACGACGTAATGGTTGCAACGTTACTTCACAAGCTAGCTCTGGAGTTTGACACAAAGTCATAAAATCCCCGGCCTCAGCACGTAGTGCACGATATTCCGGCAGATAACGACCAGCCTGACGCATTAACCAAACGGGGGTGCGATCAACGGGCTGACGCAATAGCGCTCTCAGGTAACGATCATTTTCTATCTTAATCATTTATCTGTTCTGGTTAGTCAATATCGGACAATTCTAACATTCTGATGATTAACATGCTGCTAACAATCAATAAACTGTTTAAAGCCTAGGCGGGACATAACAGGAAAAGAGACATGGTTAACAGTTGTTAACTTCAATGGTGGGTCATTTATAACAAAGGCCGCACAATGAGTTTAGAAAAGAATAAATACTTTAGATGGTAAACCAAGGAGGCAACATGCTGGTTACTCTTGATAAAATACGCCAACAAGTCGCCGGAAAACACCCTGCTATCGATTCATGGCTGGATGTGCGCCGTAACTTGTTAGTTGAATACATGCAGTTAGCTGGGCTTATGCCGCCTTACCGCAAGGCACAGCCTACTAATCAGGCGCTATCTGATTTTTGTGATCATTTGGTTGATTATGTATCTGCCGGGCATTTTGAGATTTATGAAATTTTGATCCAAGCGTATGAACAGACAGAAGGTAAACATTTGTCACTGACTAATCGCTTAATTGATCGTATTCAAGATACAACAGAATCTATTCTGGATTTCAATGAACGCTATGGCGATATCAAAGATGACGAAATGCCAGAGCTAGAGACGGATCTCAGCCAATTAGGTTTGGCATTGGAAGAACGTTTTAAATTAGAAGACCGGTTAGTATTGGTATTGAATGTATTAGGTAACTCAGAGTCATCTGAGAAATCGGCAACAACAGCCTGATTTCACTCGTGGAGCATGTTACATTCCATCTAAGCTATTTGGCAGTAATGGGGACCGACAGAGTATGATTGAACGGCGTCGCTTTTTTCGGGTGGTCTATTCAACACCAGCCCGACTCCAGCAAGGAGAGCACATTTGGTCGACAACCTTATTGGATCTGTCGTTACAGGGTGCTTTACTGGATCGCCCTAAACAGTGGACTGACCAAAATACCGGTTTATTCACTCTGTCTTTCTCGTTGGCTGATTCTGAGATCCAAATCAATATGGAAGTTGAACCAACGCATTTAGACACCAAAAAGCTTGGTGTCTATTGCCATCATATTGATATCGATAGTGCATCCCATCTGCGCCGACTCATAGAGCTGAATGCCGGCGATACAGAGTTATTACTGCGTGAATTTGCTCATCTGCTGGAAGATCATCAGGAGCATGAGCGAAACCATCCTTCCGATTCAGAGTAATTCAATTGCTTCTTGCAAACAGGTCACTGGCATTATTTTCATGCCGGTGATTTCGTGTTTTGGCATATTGGCTTTTGGAATGATCGCCTGACGGAAACCATGTTTTGCCGCTTCCTGCAAACGCTCCTGACCTGATGGCACCGGGCGGATCTCGCCAGATAAACCAACCTCGCCGAAAATGATCAGATCCTTAGGTAATGGGTTATCGCGGAAACTCGATACCATTGCCGCGATCAATGCCAGATCAGCACTAGTCTCTTCGACTTTTACCCCACCAACGACGTTGATGAACACATCCTGATCTGACATCTGAATACCACCATGCCGATGCATTACCGCTAGCAGCATCGCCAGCCGGTTGTGTTCTGCACCGACAGCCAGACGACGAGGGTTTGCTAATTGTGAATAATCAACCAATGCCTGTAACTCCACCAGCAAAGGTCGTGTACCTTCCCAAATAACCATCACCACCGAACCTGGGCTTTCCGCTTCGCCCCTGTTCAGGAAAATAGCTGACGGGTTGCTTACCTCTTTCATACCCTGCGACGTCATCGCAAATACACCGAGTTCATTGATCGCGCCAAAGCGATTTTTCTGGCAACGTAAGGTTCGATAACGCGAATCGGCATCACCTTCCAGTAACACTGAACAATCGACACAATGTTCTAATACTTTTGGCCCCGCCAAGGCACCATCTTTCGTGACATGCCCGACCATAAAAATGGCCACTTGGTGCTGTTTGGCAAAACGCGTCAGATGCGCGGCACTTTCCCGCACCTGAGAGACTGACCCCGGTGATGAACTGACATCAGCCACATGCATGACTTGAATCGAGTCGATGACCATAACGGCTGGTTTTTCCTGCAAAGCCAGATGACAAATCTGCTCAACACTGGTCTCTGACAACATGCGCAATTTATCATTGGGCAAACCAAGACGGTGTGCCCGCATCGCGACCTGTTGCAGTGATTCTTCGCCGGTCACATACAGCACAGACATACGTTCCGCCAATGAACACATGGTCTGCAGCAGCAAGGTACTTTTCCCCGCCCCGGGATGCCCGCCAATCAACATGGCTGACCCCGGCACAATTCCACCACCAAGCACCCGATCCAACTCTTTGTAACCAGAGCTGATACGCGGTAATTCGGCCAGTGAAACTTCCGCCAATGTTTGCACTTTGCTCGTCAGCTCACCGGCATATCCGGTCCGCTGCATTTTATTGTTGGTTGCTGATGGCCCCAGACGGATTTCTGTGATGGTATTCCATGCCTTACATTCACTGCATTGACCTTGCCAACGGGCAGATTCTGCACCACATTCATTACAGACGTAGGCGACTTTACTTTTTGCCATCACAGATCCTTTTCAAGAAATTGGCTATTATGTCGATATGGGATATTGATGATAACAATAATCAGCTCAGGAGTGGGCAGTTCATGGAATCGCCACTGGCATCTGCGATATTAGAACAGTTACAACCCCTGTTTGTTGAACCAGATTTTGACACGCTGTTCAACCGCCTGACAGAAGGTGAAAGTAAGAGCGCGCGTTTTTTATTGAAAATGGAATTAAACCGACTCTGGTCACCGTGCATTCGTATTATGGACATGCGCAGTAAAGGTTATCCCTGTCAGATGGTGCAATATGGTGGTATTCAGCATTATCTGGGAGAGCATGACAATAAAATCTTTCAGCAAGCACTAGAACGCTATCAGCAGCGATATACCACCGGTGTCTATGAAACCGTCATAGCCAATGCGAAACCGCAGCACAATCAAGCTAATGAGGCCAAACGGGCAACTACCACCAGTCGGTTACAGATCCGGACGCTGGAGTTTGGCAGCTACCACCAGGGACGAGAAGAACGGATCCATTATTCGTCACCCGTTACGCTGCTATTAGCCAATGGACAAACGATTAAAGCCAAAACCTCAAACCTGTCTGTTAACGGGATCCGGATTGTATTACTTGAACCAAGCTCTTATGAGCTGGGGCAAAGTTGCCAGATCTTGTTTTCTGGCTTACAGAAAGAACAACCAGAAGAAATTATATTCTCTCCGGCACGTTACCAGATCCGTGGTGAAGAGCACCATGAACAACAAAGTTGGTTACGTCTAAGTTGTGAAGATCCACGCCCGGAATTCAAAGAGTATTTACGCAACTTCATCCAACAAAATAAAACCCGCTATCGGGTAAGTATCGATTTCGCGTTTACCGCCACGGAAATAAAGGGCTTTGAGCAATTTTATCTGCCTCGCCTAACAGGACTGCCGCTGTTTTTTTCGCATGATAAAAATATCAAGCTGGAGTATGTGCTAAAAACAGAAAACAACCAGCAGGAATTAGAATATTGGCGTAACGAACGCAACAGCGATCAACTGGCTGGATTATTTAATCCTGCACGAATGGAGCGTTTATTGGCTCAGCCCACAAAGCAAAAAAGTATTTTGATTTATTGCTTTGCGCATACCATTCGTAGCCATATTTATTTTTTCTCTGCGACCGAAGAGGAGCTGGAGGAAAAAGATTTAAAAGCCCTGTTTTTCTCGGTGGGCAGTAAACGCAACAGTTGGCGAGTTTATAACCTGACATTACAAGCCGTAGATCCGCAACTCGATCTGGATAAGTTGATCGATAGCAACATCAGTATGGAACAATACCGGCATGGGCTCGCGCATCAGCTGCAACAGTTTCGTTATGTCGGCCAGCTCACGCCCATCAATCTGGATAATCATCTGGAAGACTTCCAATATTGGCAGCCAACGCAGAATGATGCCAACCTGCTGCAGTGTTTTGGTCATCAATTAGATGCAACTCCCTTTCAGATAGAATTGCTGCATTATGCGCAGTTGCGGCGTGAACCGCGTTATATGCATAAAACACCGACTGTAGTGAAACTGGGTGAATATGCGCTGATTGGCTGGACGCGTGATATCTCCACGCTGGGGTTACAAGTTGAACTGGAAGCCGCGTTGCCTTGTAAAATTGGTGATGTGATCCAGCTCAGTTTACCCAAAATGCAGGATCTGATTAAAAATATGGCTCTGTCTGATCTCAAATATCGGATCGTTAATATCAATAACACCCGCACCGTGCTGCATTTAGCGATTGAAGGGGATGAAAACACGCACGTCGGTCGTGAGTTTTTCCAGATGCTGATCGAACAGAATCAGAAAAAACTGACGATGACAAAAGAACAGCGCCACTATCGTGGTATGGCCAATAGTTTGCGTAATTTATTTGTAAACTATCAGTTTAACTACGCATTGTACGTCGATCGGCATTACGCCAGTAAACTCGGTATCTTGGGTATCGGACAAACGCCGCATTCGCTCGATAATTTATTGCTCAATGTCGAGCGGACTAAAGCGGATTTATATCCTTTACTGAAAGGCGATATATTAAAACAAGCACTCATTATTCCGTTGCATCAAGCTCGCCGTGAAGACCGGCCACAGGCAGTTGAGTTGTATATTCTGCATAAAAAACTGCAACAAGGTAAACAACAAGATCAGATCAGATTGAGTGATGATTTTCTGAACACCAGTGAACGAAAAGATTTTGTGAACAGAGCACTGGCACTCGGTGAGTTCTACTCCGTGCAATTACATATTTCTCGCACCGGGCGGCCGGACATGGAATATCTGGCAAAAGAGCTGCATTACATCGCCAAATACGCCATTCATAAAGCTAAACAATTGGAAGAGGCACTTTGGAGTGTGGTGGGTGTCTGCGATGTGATTGATACCACAGAAGCCACATTACAGCGGTTGGATATTAAACACTAAATAAAAAAACCGGCGTTTTTATGCCTGTTTTCTTTAATTGTTAGATCAAGCCCGGGCGATTAAATCACCAGCTTGTAACAGACAGATCACCGCCTCCAAATTCATATGACGGATCGCCACCTGAGCT
>CAIZDF010000512.1 GCA_903931645.1 uncultured Tolumonas sp. | reverse complement strand
GAATACCCGCCCAATTTTTTGCCGGCTGCGGAGCCCGCCAGCGAAAAGCGCCTATAGGTGGCGCTGCATAAGGAATACCTTTAAAGGAAATCACGCCATCGGCTTCTCTACCTTGTAACAGGCCATTTTCTATGGCGAGCAACGCAGTCGCTTGTACCGGTAACCCAAGAAAACACAAAAAACACATCACCAGAGAGATGAGTTGGATAGAAAATTTTTTATCCCGAATGTGTTTCATTCGACGAATTCCGGCTGTTTATGCTTTTTATTTCAGTTTAGTCAGTCAGTAGAAACCGCTTACATTTTTTAGTGACTAGCCGTTTTAAAGCACATTTCTTTGCGATGACCATCACAGAACTGATCACTTTATATAGTTATGCAACCGGTTGCATTTTATTGTGTCAATAAGACAGCGGCTGTGAGCCATCTGTCATGACCAATAAAAAACAGACTGGTTCTTAAGCCATAGAGGTTTTCACATGAGTTATTCAGGTTTGGCAAAAACAATTTTGCAGCTGGTTGGCGGTGCAGAGAATGTGGATGCACTGGTGCATTGCGCAACCCGTTTGCGGTTTACGCTGCACGACAATGGCGTGGCAAAAAAAGCGGAATTACAAAAATTAGAGGGCGTGTTGAGCGTTGTCGAAAGCGGTGGCCAGTTTCAGGTGATCGTTGGCAGCCATGTCTCGCATGTTTACAAAGAGTTAATGAGCTTACTGAGTGGTGGCTCTTCAGTGGCGGCTAGCAGCAGTGCGCCACGTAGCGAAAGCAAAACGAAAGGCCCATTGGCGGCACGTATTTTTGAAGTGGTATCCGGTAGTTTCTCGCCGCTGATCGGCGCAATGGCGGGTGCTGGCATGATAAAAGCCTTGCTGGCGGTGCTGGTGATGCTGAAATGGATCGATGCGGCCAGCAGTTCTTATCTGGTGCTAGCGGCGGCCGCGAATTCGGTGTTCTACTTCCTGCCGGTGCTACTGGGTATCTCTGCCGCCACCAAGATGGGCGCTAACGGTTATGTCGGTGGTGCTATTGGTGCGGCACTGCTGGAACCCAACTTTACTGGTCTGATTGGCTCACATACGGCGACTTTTTTTGGTATTCCAGTAGTGGCGATCAACTACGCGTCTACCGTGTTCCCGGTGTTTATCGCGGTGGCAATTCTGGCGGTGCTTGAGCGATTCCTGAAACGCGTCTGCCCGCATAACATTCAGATGTTTATGGTGCCGATGCTGTGTCTGTTGGTGGTAGTGCCAATGACCGTGTTGGCGTTCGGCCCGTTTGGTGTCTATGTCGGCGATCTGATTGCCGCGGGCATCAACTGGCTGAGTGCACACAGCGGTATTCTGACCGGTGCCGTAATCGGTGGTTCCATGATGTTCCTGGTGGTGTTGGGTCTGCATTGGGGCATTGTGCCTATCATCATTGCTAACCTAGGCGCCGGTGGCGATCCGATCGCAGCTATGTGGGCGCCAGCGACCTTTGCTCAGATGGGTGTTGCGTTGGCCATCTTCCTGCGCAGTAAAGATGTCAATCTGAAAGCATTGGCTGGCCCAGCAACGGTGACTGGCCTGTTGGCCGGTGTTACCGAACCTATCATTTACGGCCTGATCATGCGTTTCCGTCGCACCATTCCGATTGTCGTGATCGCCGGTGCCATTGGTGGTGCATTGAATGGCGCATTCCAGGCGAAACTGACCGCATTTGCCTTCCATAGCTTGCTATCCATCCCAGTTTTCACGCCAGTCCTGCAATATGCTATCGGAATTGGAACCGGTTTCGGTCTGGCGCTCTTGCTGACGCTGATGTTCGGTTTTGAGAATAAACCCGTCAAAGCTGATAGCCAAAGAAAACCAATGGCAACGACGGCTGCTGTTGCAACTAACTGATTTTATGAGGCTTCACCAGCCATGGTGAAGCTTGATCCCTTTCAGGTACGGAGAAATTAAATGCTGCATAAAAAATTAAAGGATTTTCCTGCGGACTTTTTCTGGGGCGGCTCGACCTCGGCATATCAGGTAGAAGGTGCGTGGGATAAAGATGGCAAAGGTCCATCCGTGATTGATATGGCACCCGTCGTGCCAGGCACCACCGATTTTAAAGTGACCAGTGATCATTATCATCACTATAAACAAGACGTAAAACTGTTCGCGGACTTGGGTTTGAAAGCCTATCGCTTCTCGATTGCCTGGACGCGTATTTTCCCGCACGGCACCGGCGAAATTAACCCAATGGGCGTGACGTTTTATAACAATCTGATCAATGAGTTAAAAGCCCACAATATTGAGCCAATCGTGACTATTTATCACTTTGACCTGCCGTATGCACTGCAGTTGAAAGGTGGCTGGTCGAATCGTCATACCGTCGATGCATTTGCGTTTTATTGTGAAACCCTGTTCGAGTTGTATGGTGATCGCGTTAAATATTGGCTGACTATCAACGAGCAGAACATGATGATTTTGCATGGTGACGCGATTGGCACGAAGAGTAGTGTGGTGGTGGAAAACCCAGAAAAAGACCTGTATCAGCAAAACCACCATATGTTGCTGGCACAAGCCAAAGCGATGAAGTCGTGCCACGAAATTCTGCCGCACGCGAAGATCGGTCCAGCACCGAATATTTCTGCGATTTATCCAGCCTCATCTAAGCCGGAAGACGTATTGGCAGCCAGTAACTGCTCGGCGATCCGTAACTGGTTATATCTGGATATGGCCGTGTATGGTCGTTATAACAATATCGCCTGGAGCTTCCTGGAAGAGCGTAATGCTACACCGGATATCGAAGAAGGCGACATGGAAATCATGGCCAGCGCCAAGCCAGATTTTATTGCGTTTAACTACTACTCAACCATGACGGTTGCCGCCAGCTCTGGCGATGCCAGCGATCGCGGTTCTACTGGTGACCAGCAGATCGTGGTGGGTGAAGTGGGTGTGTTTAAAGGCGCTTCGAACCCGAACTTGAGCAAAAATGCCTTTGGCTGGGAAATTGATCCGGTTGGTTTCCGCAACACCTTGCGTGAAATCTACGAACGTTAT
>CAIZDF010000511.1 GCA_903931645.1 uncultured Tolumonas sp. | reverse complement strand
ACGTTGGGTTTATCGATCCCCATACCAAAGGCGACGGTGGCGACCACAATATCGAGATCATCACGGATGAACGCATCTTGCACCGCCGCCCGTTGTTCACTTGGCAAACCAGCGTGATAACAGGCCGCACGGTAGTTTCGTACTTTCAGCAGATCGGCAACTTCTTCAGTACGTTTACGGCTGGTGCAATAAACAATACCGCACTGACCAGCCTGCTTTTGCACATAATGCAGCAGCTGTTCGGAGGGTTTGAATTTTTCCACTAGGGTGTAACGAATATTCGGGCGATCGAAACTGGCCAAATGCACATGTGGATTGTTCAGCGCCAAGCGACTGAGAATATCTTGCCGCGTCGCATCGTCAGCCGTGGCAGTCAGTGCCACCAGCGGAATGTGCGGAAACAGATGGCGAAGTCGACCCAGCTCGGCATATTCCGGGCGGAAATCATGCCCCCACTGCGAAATACAGTGCGCTTCGTCAATCGCAATTAACGCCAAGGGCATCTCTTGCAAGCGAGCGAGAAAATCCGGCAGTAAAATCCGTTCCGGTGCGACATACAGCAGCTTTAAATCACCGCGCCAAAGCTGGCTATAGACCTCCATCAGTTCGTCACGCGCCAAACCAGAGTGCAATCCGGCGGCGGCGACACCGTTTGCGCGCAACGCATCAACCTGATCTTTGATCAACGCAATCAAGGGCGAGACTACAATCGCTAGCCCGGGGCGTACCAGTGCCGGAATTTGATAACACAGCGATTTGCCGCCGCCGGTTGGCATGATGGCCAAGACATCTTTGCCAGCCACCAATTGTTCGATAACGGTATCTTGCCCGGGACGGAATGCCTGAAAGCCAAAAACCTCCCGCAGCACGTCTAACGGCTGAGGATATGAGAGCGACTGCACGAAGGGCGTGTCCTGCATGGCGGAATTTAAAATCATGACTACATTCTAATTAAGTGTGCTGTGCAGTGATACAGGCAGGAGAAAGTATCGCCGATCTGAATATTCATATAGTTGCATCGCATATATCTTTTTGAACAAAAAGCACACAGTTCTTATACTTATTTGTAACTATACGTAACTTTTTTATTTCATATATACTTGATACGCGTCAAAGTTTCCCCCGCCGTTGATTGCAATTGCGTTCCATACTATGAGCAGGGAGGAGTACCTATGGGCCAGACGATACCGCTCCGCAGTGATGAGCTGCTGCGGCAGTTAGAACATTTGCGCCATACCGCGCAAGACTCGAGCCTGTTGCTATGGCTGCAACGGGAGCTGGACGGTTATGATGCCAGTGACGAACTACCTTGGTATCGCATCATGGAATGTCGCCAACGTGGCTTGTTTATGCATCATGGCACCGCGCATCAACAAACCAGCCAGATCAATGAAAAATGTTTATGCCAGCGCGATATGGAACGTGTGCGGTATTTACTGATCAGAGGACCACTTTCCTGTTATCTCGATAGTCATACGCCGACACTCGAACGTTGGCCAGATAGCTTGTTGCGGGAATACAGCCAGCATTTGATACCTGAACATGTCTGTTTATACGCATGGAAAGAACCGATTGCTTCCGTCAGAGAACACCTGTTGTTAGGTATTAGTAGCGTACTGCAACAATACGTACCCTCTATGTGTCGTGAAATGGAAAATGCCAATCGCTCCCTGCGTACCTTACAACACCGCCAATGGTGGGTTTGATCTGTTAGATCTGAAAAATAACGACAAATAAGGCGTTAATGCCATAATTGCAGTGGTTCATTTCCTGATATACCCGCCAACCCCGTCTGGTATATGCTCAACGCCCGTCTCCGCTTTCTGTTAATTGCTATGAAATCATCAACCCAAGGTATGTTGTATGCCCTGACTGCATTTCTGATCTGGGGTATTGCACCACTTTATTTCAAACATATTGGCTTTGTGCCCGCTGAAGAAATCGTCACCCATCGCATAATTTGGTCGTGTCTATTTTTGATCTTGCTGGTGTGGTGGACTAAAACTGGCCGCCAAGTATTGGCAGTTTTTCAGCATCCTCGTTATCTGGCGTTATTGACGCTCACCGCCTTATTGATTGCCATAAATTGGCTGCTATTTATCTGGGCCATCAACCATGATCATATGCTGGAATCCAGCCTCGGTTATTTCATCAACCCGTTACTGAACATTTTGCTCGGTATGCTGTTTTTAGGTGAGACCCTGCGCCGCTGGCAATGGCTGGCCGTAGCGCTTGCTGTTTCAGGTGTGATGTTGCAAATAATGACGCTCGGGGTATTTCCCTGGATCGCACTCTCATTGGCCAGCAGCTTTGCAGTGTATGGTCTGATCCGAAAGAAAATTGCCGTCGATTCGCTGACCGGATTATTAGTGGAAACGGTGATGTTAACACCGCTAGCGACTTGGTATTTGTTCTTTCATGCAGATACGGCCACCAGCCACCTGAGTCAAAACCCCCTGGCATTGAACCTCTGGTTACTGGCGGCGGGGATCATCACCACTGTCCCGTTACTCTGCTTTACCGCGGGTGCTCAACGTCTGCGCCTGTCAACCATTGGCTTTTTTCAATATCTTGGCCCCAGCCTGATGTTTATCTTTGCTATCACTCTCTATCACGAACCGATTGTCTGGCAAAAATGGCTGACTTTTTTGCTGATTTGGTCAGCTCTGGTGCTCTTCAGTTGGGATGCCTGGCGTCAGAATAAACAAAGGTAAAGCTTGATCACGATCCTGATCAGGAAATGACCCGATTCTGAGAGGCGTATCATAAAACTTGT
>CAIZDF010000510.1 GCA_903931645.1 uncultured Tolumonas sp. | reverse complement strand
TTAGGAATTCCCCTTAGAACGGCTGGCAACAAAGAACTGCGCCATCGCCGCAACCAGAATAATGGCAAACAAGATTTGAGATGCCGCCGCCGCCAAGCCCATATCCCAGCGTCTGAAACCAACATCGTAAATAAACATAACGATGGAACGAGAAGCGTTATTAGGCCCACCGTTTGTCATCAACAATGCTTGCCCAAACAATTGGAATTGCATGACAATTTCGATGATGGTCACTAAGACAATGGTGCGCATGATGGAAGGCACCGTGATTTTGAAAAACACAGTAAAGCGAGAGGCATTATCCAACGCTGCAGCTTCATAAATATCTTTCGGGATCTGCTGCAGTGCCGCGATAAATAGCATCATTGGCAAGCCCAAGCACCACCAGACTGTGGCGATAGCCACCGCAATTAATGACCAATCGGGGTTGGATAAAAACGCGATCGGTTCTATTCCTAATTTGACAAAAATATTGGCCATCAAGCCGTCGTTAGGAATAAACACAATGCGCCAGATCAGCGTAACCACAGTCACCGACAAGATGGTCGATGAGAAAAAAATGCCGCGTAAGCTGGCTGCCAGCCAAGTTTGTTTATTCAGATTGATCGCCAAAAACAGACCAAGAATGACCAGTGCAGGCACCGTCAACACAGCAAAATAAAATGTGTTACTGACTGTCTGCAGGAAGATTTTGTCGTGAAAGAGCCGCTGATAATTCGCCAATCCGACGAAACGCCCGCCGCCAAACAAATCGACTTTTTCAAAGCTCAGGCTGATCCCCCAAATCAGAGGGATCAAAATCATGGCAATAAACACCAGTAAATAAGGCAGAATAAAGGCTAAATTCAGCCATTCGCCCCGATTTCGGAAAGACCCTTTCATTGCGCTTCTCCGTGATAAGCCCGACCTTTGGCATCAAACAAATGAATAGCGGCTTTGTTCATTCGTAAGTGCACTTTAGTTTGCGCACAGATCGGCGACTTACCATCGGTATTGGCAATCAGCATGCGACCATCCGCCAGCTTCACATACAGCAGCGTGCGTTCGCCCAGTCGTTCAACAAAGGAAACCGTGCCACTGACTTCTGATTCCGACTCATGCACCACATCGACATCTTCTGCGCGCACACCAATTTCAAATGTTCCAGCAGGATCAGGCAGGTGTTCATAGTTGATGTGTGTTTTGATCGGTTTCATGCCGTCAATGTGTACGGTGGTGGCGCCCTGAGTGCGCTCAAGCGAAGCAACACTGATAAAATTCATGGCTGGCGTACCGACAAAACCAGCGACGAATTTAGAAGCCGGACGCTGATAGATGTCGATCGGGGTGCCGATTTGTTCGATTTTGGTGTTATTCAGCACCACGATCCGATCGGCCAGTGTCATCGCTTCCACCTGATCATGGGTTACAAAGATCATCGTGGCTTTCACGCGTTGATGTAGTTGCGCCAATTCAATCCGGGTGCGCCCGCGCAACGCGGCATCTAAGTTGGAAAGCGGCTCATCAAACAGGAACGCTTTCGGCTCACGCACAATCGCCCGCCCGATCGCCACACGTTGACGCTGCCCACCAGAAAGCTCGGCAGGTTTTCGTTTCAGCAGATGCGTCATTTCCAGCATTTCCGCGGCTTTTTTAATGCGCGTCGCAATCACAGCCGGTTCGGTTTTAATGTTTTTCAGCCCGAATGCCATGTTGTCTTCCACCGTCATGTGTGGATATAACGCATAGTTCTGGAACACCATCGATACATTACGTTTACCCGGAGGTAAAACATCCAGACGATCCTGATCCATCCAGATCTCGCCATCGCTGATGCTTTCCAGCCCCGCGATCATGCGCAGTAAAGTCGATTTTCCACAGCCAGACGGGCCTAAGAAGACAACGAACTCACTCGGATCAATCGAAAATGAGATGTCATCCAAAATCGTCAAATCATTAAAACGTTTCGTTAAATTTCTTATCTCGATAGCTGCTGACATCTGATCATTCCTTTAACTGGATGAAATGGTAAGAAAGCGGTGCAAGGCAAACGGTTAACTCTTGATCTGTAATAGAAAGAGCTGCGCCTTGAACGAGTGTTATCCGCTCTGGAAATTGACTGGAATTACTGCTTTGCAACTCAGCGCTATTGAGCGTCTGATGCTGACAAACCTGCAGATTTTGAAACTGATTAAATGTGCTATTCAGTGAAATGGCTTCGCTGCCATGCCG
>CAIZDF010000509.1 GCA_903931645.1 uncultured Tolumonas sp. | reverse complement strand
ATTGATGGTCATGTTGATGGCTGGTTTAACGAAGATGTTGCGGCACGCTTCAAAGCTTATGGCTGGCATGTGATTGAAAAAATTGATGGACATGATGCGGACAATATTTTAGCGGCTATTGAAGAAGCGAAAAAAGATACTAGCAGACCAAGCCTGCTGTGCTGCAAAACAACGATTGGTTTTGGTTCACCAAATAAAGCGAATAGTCATAACTGTCATGGTTCGCCATTGGGCAAAGACGAGATCGCTTTAGTCAGAAAGCAACTGAATTGGAACTATCCTCCGTTTGAGATCCCACACGAAATCAAATCCGCATGGGATGCCAGTATTAGTGGCGCAGCAGCACAGAATAAATGGCAGAAAGAGTTTGAAAGTTACAAACTGGCATACCCAGAACTAGCCAGTGAGTTGCTGCGACGCAGTGCCGGTGAATTACCAGCTAACTGGATCCAGGCAAGCCAAGAATATGTTCAGCATTTGCAAAAAAATCCGGCTTCACTGGCAACCCGTCAATCCAGTCAAAATGCTCTGAATGCATTTACTAAATTGTTGCCGGAAATGTTGGGGGGTTCTGCTGATCTGTCACCGTCCAATTTGACGCGAACAACAGTATCAACTGATATTAATGTCAACAATGCAAAGGGTAACTACATTAGTTACGGTGTCCGAGAGTTTGGCATGTCGGCCATCATGAATGGTGTCACTCTACATGGCGGTTTTATTCCATACGGCGGTACTTTCTTAGTTTTTATGGAATATGCACGTAATGCCGTTCGTATGGCGGCATTAATGAAACTACGGACAGTGTTCGTCTATACCCACGATACCATTGGTCTTGGTGAAGATGGTCCAACACATCAACCTATTGAGCAGTTATCGTCACTGCGTTTAACACCCAATATGGAAACCTGGCGCGGTTGTGATCAGGTCGAAACTGCGGTGGCTTGGCAACAAGCAATCGAACGTAAAGATGGACCATCCGCTATTATTTGTTCACGTCAGGCATTAGAGCAGCAGACAAGAACTGAACAGCAATTGAGTGATATTACTCGTGGTGGTTATGTCCTGCTAGATAGCCAGAAAGAACCAGAACTGATCATCATCTCTTCAGGTTCTGAAGTTTCATTAGCTGTTAAAACAGCAAAAACATTGGAACAAGAGGGGCATTCAGTTCGAGTTGTCTCTATCCCATGTACAGAACGTTTTGATGCGCAAACAGCAGAGTACAAAAACACGGTTCTACCGAAAGCAGTCCGTAAACGTCTGGTGATAGAAGCCAGCATTGCTGATTATTGGGAGCGCTATGCTGGGCTTGATGGCGACGTTATCGGTATGAAAAGCTTTGGCGAGTCAGGACCCGCGAATGAGTTGTTCCAGCATTTTGGCTTTACCGAGGAAAATGCATTAGCTCGAGCTAAAGACTTACTCAATAACAATTAATCATTATCTCAAAGAGCCTTTTCAAAAAAGGCTCTTTGATGAACTCAATATCATCAAATTAATGAGCCCTAGGTTTCTCCTTCAATATAAAATTTGAAGGAGTTTTTTATTCAAAAAAGAATTCTCAGTATACTTACACTTCATTTTTAACTGAATATGCTCGCAAGAAAACAGTAACTGCCTTATCAACGATATTTTTTAACTTTTGGCTATCAGGCCTTGAACAGATGCCAAGAAAATAGGGTTCAACGATTTGGGATTCTACTAGCCCTTTAAAAAACAGAGCACATTCCCAAGGGT
>CAIZDF010000508.1 GCA_903931645.1 uncultured Tolumonas sp. | reverse complement strand
GGATCAATATTGCGTTTAATCAGGTAGAAGTGACCTTAAAAAATGTACATGGTGATGTGGTGAATGTTGATACGGCAGCCTCAGCCGCAGGAGCCGCCGCTTCCGCAACATTAGATGCGATGGCAGCCGCAAAGGCTTCGGCTAAAAAAGCCGCTCCAGAACAAAAATAACCTGCAACCACGAGGGATTTTAAATCCCCCGTGATCAATATCTGCAAACTAAAAAGCCCTTTGAATATTAAAGGGCTTTTTTTTCAATAATTTTGTCGTTCACATTACGGTGCCAGACGGTCAATATGCCAGAAATCGCCCTGCCGCTGATACAAGAAACGGTCGTGCAACCGATGGGCTCCACCCTGCCAGAATTCAATGCTATCAAAACGAATGCGATAACCGCCCCAGAAACTAGGTACCGGAATTTCACCGTTCGCAAATTTTGAGCGCATCTCCATAAACTTACTTTCCAGCATGCTGCGGGCAGAAATCCGGCTGGATTGCTGGCTTACCCAAGCGGCGATCTGGCTGTCTTTTGGGCGGGAATGGAAATACTTGATGACTTCCAGTGGTGATAACTGTTCTGCGACACCGGTAATATGGATCTGGCGTTCCAGTGTGTGCCAAGGAAACAGCAAACTAACGTGGTTATTCACCTTGATCTGCTGTGCTTTACGGCTACCCAGATTGGTATAAAACACAAAACCATCGGCATCATAATGTTTCAATAACACCATCCGCTGAAAAGGCTGACCATTCGCATCAACTGTCGCCACACTCATCGCAGTCGGATCAGTTAATTTGGCGTCACACGCCTGACGCAGCCATTTTTCAAACAAAACCATCGGATCCACTGGCAAATCTTCGCGGTGCAATCCGCCTTTCAGGTATTCACGACGTAAATCCGCAATATCCATTTTTCTGTTCTTCCCATTAATGCGAAATTCTAATATTGTGCGCTGCATAACTGTTAATCACAAGTCTGTGATATTGCCTGCAAAGCGGTAATGTTTCTTGTCTCCGCGCAGGTGACCTTCTATGATCTTCACATTCCAACTATTCAGGTTTTATCCATGCGCACTTATGCACTAACTCCGCTGGAATGCGGCTCTGTACAAGCTATTCTGTCTGCCGTATTAAATGATAAATCACCAGTTGATCGCGCAACTGCGCAGGAATTCAAAGCGGAACCTATGCCGGAAGCGGCACAGATCCATGTGATTGGTGCGGTCGGCGATATTTTGCGCCACCTAAATCTGCTGGCGTTTCTGGCTGATGTCTCTATGGAGCAAGCCGGTATCGCCGTGCAGTCACTGATCTGCCAATGGCACTTGTTGCGTAACCGTCAATTACCGAATTTACGCGCCTCTGATCTGTGTGATACCAAACTATTTGAAGCTCGCCGTGAGCTGGCCAAAGCACAACCTGCCTTGTGGGATGGCTGCCCTGAGTGGCTGGAACAGCTGGGTCAGGAACAACTGGGTGAAGCATGGCCAGCAGAGCGTGAAGCGCTGACGCATTCCGCCAAACGCTACATCCGCGTGAATACATTGAAATGTGATGAAACGCAGCTGCAGCACCGCCTGCAACTGGAACATATTGATACCCGCGCCGTACCGAATGTGCCTGGTGCACTGGAAGTTACCTCCAACGGTTCACTGTTTCGCACGCAAGCCTTTAAAGATGGCTGGTTTGAACAGCAAGATGCCGGCTCACAACATATTGCACCGTTCCTTGGTGTGGAACCAGGCATGCGTGTTATCGATGCTTGTGCCGGTACAGGCGGTAAAACACTGCATCTAGCCGCATTGATGGCTGGTAAAGGCCGCTTATTAGCGATGGACGTGGAACAGTGGAAAGTTGACAACCTGCGTCTGCGTGCCCGTCGAGCGGGTGCTCATAATATCGAACCTCGCTTGATTGAAAGCAGCAAAACCATCAAACGCTTAAAAGAGAGTGCTGACCGTGTATTGTTAGACGTGCCATGCTCGGGCTTAGGGGTATTAAAACGTAACCCGGACACCAAATGGCGCGATACCGCGGAACGCTTACCGGTATTACTGGAATTGCAGGCCGACATTCTGCGTCGCTACAGTAAAATGGTCAAAGTCGGTGGTCAGCTGGTTTATGCCACCTGCAGCCTGCTGCCAGCCGAAAACCAACATCAGGTGACTAAATTCCTGAACGAATGTGATGGTCAATTCTCGCTGATCTGCGATCAAAGCATCAGCCCGGCAGAAACCGGCTTCGATGGCTTCTATATGGCCTTATTACAACGCAATTGATTCGCGATTAAAACGAAAAGGCATGATTAATCATGCCTTTTCG
>CAIZDF010000507.1 GCA_903931645.1 uncultured Tolumonas sp. | reverse complement strand
CGGGTCACTTCAGCCACATCGCCTTCTTCCAAAAACAGGAAACGACGGGTCACCGGCAACAGCGCCAATTGATCAGATGCGATGAAGTTTTCACCCAAACCACGACCGATAACCAGAGGTGAACCTGAGCGCGCTACGACCAGACGCGATGGATCGCGACGATCCATCACTACGGTGCCGTATGCACCGCGGAGTTCTTTCACTGCCGTTTGCAGTGCCTGCAGCAGGCTACCGGCTGTTTTCAGGTAATGGTGCACCAGATGCACAATCACTTCGGTATCGGTCTGAGAGACAAACTCGTACCCTAAGCCCTGCAACTTAACGCGCAGTTCTTCATAATTTTCGATGATGCCGTTATGGACGACCGCTAAATCACCATTGGAGACATGTGGATGCGCGTTGATTTCTGACGGTTCGCCATGCGTTGCCCAACGTGTGTGTGCAATGCCAGTACCACCAGACAAAGGTTGTGCTTCCAATGCGGCAGCCAATTCCTGCACTTTGCCAAGACGGCGAACACGTTGTAATTCGCCTTGTGCATTGATGATCGCCACACCCGCGGAGTCATAACCGCGGTATTCCAGACGACGTAAGCCTTCTACCAGAATTTCAGAAATATCACGCTGGGCTACTGCACCGACGATTCCACACATATAATTATCTCCAGATGAAGTCTGTTGTTACTAAACAGAACTTTAAAATCAATATGCAGTAAGGCATGACTAATAAGCAGCTCAACTTATACGGATGTATTTATAGTGCGTCTGCGTTTAGTCATGACTTACAGCTGATGTTCAAGTATTAACCGACGCACAAATTACATGTACATCATGTTGTTCAATTTGTTGCTTCAGCTCTTCCCCGATCCCATCATCAGTGATCAAGGTATCTATCGCACTCCACGGCAATTCCAGATTGGGAATACGACGGCCAAATTTTTCGGAATCCACCAGTACGATCACTTCACGCGCCACTTCGGCCATCACGCGTGATAAACCAACCAACTCATTAAAAGTGGTAGTGCCACGCGCTGGGTCAACCCCATCCGCACCGACAAACAGCTGATCAAAATCATAGGAGCGCAATACCTGTTCTGCCACCTGCCCTTGGAAAGCTTCGGAATGCGGATCCCAAGTCCCACCGGTCATCAGCAAGGTTGGTTCATTTTCTAATTCCCGTAACGCTTGAGCGACAGTCAGTGAATTAGTCATCACTACCAGACCGCGTTTGGCCGCCAATAATGGGATCATCGCGCCGGTGGTGCTGCCACTGTCGATGATGATGCGGTTATGATCGCGAATATGCTGTATTGCCGCTTGCGCGATAGCTAACTTTCGTTGTGAAACTTTAGCCGGCACTTCTTCCGCCAGGATCTCGGACGGCAGCGAGATGGCACCACCATAACGGCGCAACAGCACACCACTGCGTTCCAGCTCGGCCAGATCTTTGCGGATCGTCACTTCGGAAGTAGCAAAACGCTGCGACAGATCTTCCACACTGACTTCACCTTGTTCATTGAGCAGAGAAATAATGGCATGCCGACGTTGTTGTGTGTTTCGCTTAATCATTAATTAAGTTTCGATTCGAAATTTAATGAGCAGTATATTCTTACAAAAAGAAACTTCAAGCCGGAGGAATGGAATTTTTGGCAGAAAATAAAAAGCCCACACGATGGTGGGCCTGAACTATTCGGGTGATCTGACTAATGCAGATTACTTTTTCTGTTTTACCGGACGTTGCCAGCCCGTTACGTGATGCTGTGGCACGCGGCTCAATACCAGTTCATCTTCTGCAACGTCACGCGTGATGGTCGAACCGGCCGCCAGCGTAGCTCCTTTAGCAATACGAACCGGAGCAACCAGCTGGGTGTCGGAACCAACAAACACATCATCTTCAATAATGGTTTTATGTTTATTGACGCCATCGTAGTTGCAAGTAATTGTTCCAGCGCCAATATTAACTCTAGAACCCACAATAGAGTCACCAATGTAAGCTAAGTGGTTGGCTTTGCTATTAGATGCAATTTTACTATTCTTCACTTCAACAAAGTTACCAATGTGAACATCATTTGCTAGGTCTGCACCAGGACGCAGACGAGCATAAGGTCCGATAACTGATTGATTGCCCACTTTAGCGCCATCTATGTGGGTATAGGCCTGAATGGCGACTGCCTTACCAATCACGCTATTACGTATCACGCAATAAGGGCCGACCTTCGTACCGCTGCCTAAAGAAACAGCACCTTCAAACACACAACCTACATCAATAAATACATCCGTGCCACACTCAAGCGTACCGCGTACATCAATGCGCGCTGGATCAGCTAGCGATACGCCTGCATCCATTAATTGATTGGCAATATTGAGTTGATGAACTCGCTCAAGTGCCGCCAGTTGATCACGACTATTGACACCGACAGTTTCATATTCATAATCCGCTTGTGTAGTGCGAATCGGCACTCCAT
>CAIZDF010000506.1 GCA_903931645.1 uncultured Tolumonas sp. | reverse complement strand
GACCCAGTTCCGCAAATTCATCGTAGCGTTTCCCCATTTGCTGGCTGACGTTGATGTTGAAATCACCTTTAGAAACTGCTTTCAGACCATCCCGTAATGTTTCTATCGGCCGAGAAACAGAACGAGCCAGCCAGCCACTAAACATGAGACTAGTCAGCATAATCATCAAAAATAGGAAAACAGGTGCGTCAAACAGTGCAAATATGATGTTGTGTGGAAATGGTGGTGGTCGTTGAGGCATGTATATCCAATAAACTTCACCATTGGGCAGGGTTACTTTTTCTACCCCTGGTGTATTTGCATCACGTTCCGTAATGCGTTTTGCTTCGGCGAGTGCTTTGGGGTTTACCGGGCGAGCTAAAATATCGTTCCCCTGAGCGTCTACAACATAGGGGATTGGAGGGATGTTGGTTCCCTCTTTATTCATGTTCACGGTTTGTGGTTTTATGATGGCGATCAGAAGTTGCTTCCCGCCAGTCATCATGGTTCGGGCTACCGAATCGGTGATGCCATTTGGCCGCGGGCCAGTTTCAATGATGCCGTATGCTGCTTTTGCGTCTTGGTACAGGGTAACTATTGCCGCTGTGCCTATCCCTGTTATTAATAAGGCTAGCCAGAAACTCAGTAATATTTTCCAGAAGATCTGGCGCATGAGTTATTCCACCACCAGTTGATATCCGATACCGCGAACTGTCTGGATGGGAGAGCGGCCATCTTTTAGGGACCCCAGCTTTTGGCGCAGATTACTAACATGCACATCAATGCTGCGATCATAACGGGCTAACGGGCGACCAAGGGTGTGCATAGACAGATCTTCTTTACTGATGGTTCGACCGGCACGACGACACAACATTTCCAGCAGATTAAATTCAGTACTGGTTAAATCGAGCAAATTATCTTGCCATGCTGCGCTACGGCTGGCAGCGGAAATGGTCAGCGCACCTACTTTGAGTGGTTGTAACTGGCCAGGATCTTGTTTATCGGGATCTGCTCGGCGCAAGATTGCGCGCACGCGGGCCACCAGTTCTCGAGGGGTACAGGGTTTAGATACATAATCATCCGCACCTAACTCCAGCCCAATAATGCGATCTATATCATCGCCTTTAGCAGTGAGCATTAATACCGGCACATTACTGTGGATACGTAAACGGCGCAGTACGTCGATCCCAGAAAGTTTTGGCATCATGACATCCAGCAAAATCAGATCATAATCACCACTCAGGGCTTCTTCTAAACCACTTTCACCATCATGGTACATCTGTACAGCGAATCCTTCATTGCTGAGGTATTGCCCCTGCATACTGCACAGCTCTAGATCATCATCAACCAACAAAATGCGGATCATGTAAACCTTCCTCTAATGACATACAGCGACATGATACGGAGGCCGCCAAACCGAACAATAGACTGTGCAGAGATATACTTATATTTACGTAAAATTACACATTAGGTATTAAGTAATGGCCTAAAGTGGCTTTTTGGCCATGTTAATTTGCTGAAGGAGTAGTGGCTCCAGCATATCGCGAATTAATGGCTGTGCTTTGGCTGTTGGATGAATGCCATCGTTAAACATTAATTCTGGTTTGGTAATGATCGATTCCAAAAAAAAAGGCAGCAGTGGTGTTTTTGTTTCTTCGGCTAACTGAGGGTAAATAGCTTCCAATTTGGTTATATAGGCGGCCCCGTAATTACGTGGAATTCTGATTTGCATCAGTAGTGGTTTCCCGCCCTGTTGCTGAATGAGCTGAATCGTCTTTTTCAACGTTTGATAAGGCACTGTTGGTGGAAAGCCACGAATGCCATCATTGGCACCCAACTCGATTAACACCCAATCTGGTTTGTGATGTGAGAGCAAGGCGGGTAAACGCGCTAAACCATCCTGTGTAGTGCTGCCACTGATACTACTGTTAATGATGGTGACGGGAAATTTCTCTTCTTTCCATTGTTTTTGCAGTAGCACCGGCCAGCTTTGTTCTGCCGCCATCATGTAGCCTGCGCTCAGGCTGTCTCCAAGTATTAATAGCGTGCTAGCATGGATAGAAAGTGAGCACATCGATAATAACATCAGCAGGATTCCTCTCATGACACAACCCCTAATTATACAGGTCAATAATTTGTCGCAACGGGTTTCAGTTGGTAAAGAGCAGCTTACCATTCTTGATCAGATCCAGTTACAAGTTAAGTCAGGTGAGAGCCTTGCTATTGTTGGCGCCTCGGGTTCCGGTAAGTCAACATTACTGGGGATGTTAGCTGGGTTGGATATTCCCAGCGAGGGCGAAATATTTATCGCCGGACAAGCATTACACCAGATGAATGAAGAGCAACGGGCGAAATTGCGATCAGAAAAAATTGGTTTTGTATTTCAGTCTTTTTTGTTGATTCCAGAACTTACCGCGCTCGAAAACGTCATGTTACCGGCAGAATTACGCGGCATTAAACAAGCGCGTGAGTTAGCCACAACCTTGCTAAAAGCCGTTGGACTGGGTGAACGACTGCAACATAAACCCGCTAAATTATCGGGTGGTGAACAACAGCGGGTGGCATTAGCCCGCGCGTTCATTGGCCAGCCCGCGTTATTACTCGCCGATGAGCCAACCGGCAATTTAGATCAGCATACTGGTCAAAAGATTGCCGATTTACTGTTTCGTATGAATAAAGAGTCAGGCTCTAGTTTGGTTATCGTGACACATGATGTGGCATTGGCAACCCGTTGCCAGCGGCAGGTACATATGCATGCCGGGCAGTTGGAGGAGTCGCGATGATTAAATTATTGTGGCGACTATTCTGCCGGATGGGGTGGCAAGGTGGCTTACAGTGGTTTGTGCTGGCACTGGCGGTCTGCATTGCATCGGTGCTAAGTGTATCGCTGGTTTCTGATCGCTTGACACAAAGCCTGAAAGTGTCTGGTCGCGATTTTCTGGCGGCTGATCGCGTCGTGGAATCGGCAAATCCATTGCCTGATCTTTGGTTAAAACAAGCGCATGACAGCGGATTGCAACTCACTCATACGACTGAATTTTCCACCATGCTGTTAGCGGGTGAACAGATGCAACTGGCGTCAGCAAAAGCCATTGATAGTGGTTATCCTTTTTATGGTCATCTGGTGTTAGCGCCGCAACAAGAAGTACACCCGGGAGAGCTTTGGCTTTCCCATCAACTCATGTTGCTGTTGCAGGTGAAATTGGGTGATGAAGTGCAATTAGGCTCAACTTCATTACGTGTCGCAGGTGAGTTACTGCAAGAACCCGATCAGAGTTTTAATCCCTTGGCGCTGGCACCACGCGCGCTGATGCATCAGCATGATTTAGGCGCAGCACAGGTCATCTTGCCGGGCAGTCGAGTAACCCATCGTTATCTGTTCCATGGTGCAGAATCAGCGTTGAATAACTGGGATGCTTGGTTAGCCACACGTTTACAACCAGGGCAGAAGCTATTAAAACCAGAACAAGCCAACCGCAATTTATCTCATCAATTAGAACGCAGTGAACGTTTCTTTCGGGTTGCCTCTTTACTTGGGTTATTACTCGGCGCCACGGCCATGAGTATTGCCATACAGCAATATGCGCGACAAACACAAAGTATGCTGGCGTTGCTGAAAACCTTTGGCGCTTCTCGCCGACAGATCATGCAATTATTGGGTGGCTTATTAAGTCTGCTCACCTTGGCTGGCATTGCTATCGGTTGTCTACTGGGCTGGCTGATTCACCGTTGGATGGTGTGGCAACTCGGTAGTGCCTTACCACCTGATCTGGCTACACCTTCATATCAACCCTTTATATTGGCATTTGTTTTAGGCGGTGCACTGGTTTCGTTACTGGTGTGTATTCCGCTGTGGCGTTTGCTGGACGTTCCTGCCTTACGTGTATTACGTCAGGAACAGGAAAGTCGTATACCGGCATGGCTGGCGTTACCGCTGCTAATTATGGGCTTGTTATTCATCAACTTATTACTATTACAGGATACTAAACTGGTGTTTAGCCTGTTAGGTGGGGTGATTGCCTTGATTATGGCTTTGGGGGGAATGGGCTATTTATTATTACGGTTATTGCCGAAAGGCGTCACCGGCAGTAGTTTTTATCTGGCTGTTCAACACTGGCAACGGCAGCCACTGGAAATATTACATCAGTTAAGTGGTATCGCTTTATCACTGTTATTGCTGGGGGTGGTGATCAGTGTCCGCAGTGAGATTGTCAGTGGTTTCCAGACCTTTTTACCTGCGGATGCGCCCAATCGTTTTATGATCAATATCCCCGATGCCGATAAACCGGCTCTCGAGCAATTTTTGCAGCAGCACAAGCTGGCTCATGCGCCGCTTTATCCCATCGTACGAGGGCGCTTAATGCACATTAATGATGAAGCCGTATCTCAGCAAGATGAACAATCTGGACGGAAAGGCATTCACCGAGAGCTGACGATGACCGCACAGGCCGAATTACCGGCAGATAGTCTGGTGGTCAGTGGTGAACGCTGGCAAGGTGCTATGATAGGGCAGGTATCCATAGAGCAAGGTGTGGCGACTGATCTGAATATTAAATTGCACGATCGTTTACGTTTTACCGTCGATGATCAGGTCTTCGAAGTCACTGTACGCAACATTCGGCAAGTTGACTGGCAAAGTATGCGACCTAATTTTTTCATGATTTTTTCACCGGACGTATTAAAACCTTTTGCTGTGAACTGGATGACAAGCTTGCGTGTTTCAGCTACGCAATTACCGGATGAGATTGAACTGGCGCGAACATTCCCAACCATCACAACACTCAATATCGATTCGTTACTGAATAAATTGCAAAGCGTGTTAGATAAGTTAGCGCGGGCGATGACCTTATTCATGTTGCTGGTGTCAGCGGCTGCGATATTGGTATTACTGGTGCAATGGCAAGCCGGGTTACAACAACGCCAAACCAGTTTGTTATTAATGCGCACTTTAGGTGCCCGACGTCAGCAACTGCGCGATATGTTGCACTGGCAGGCGATTCTGCTGGGCGGTTTTGCCGGAATTACTGCCGCCTTTAGTTGTGAGTTGATCCGCTGGTGGCTTCATGCAGAGTGGAGCGAGCAGGCATGGCAATGGTTACCTGTGCTGTGGTGGTTATTGCCATTAAGCGGTGGATCTACGGTTTTATTGGTATCGCAATTTACTTTACAACCATTATTACGACGCACCTTAGCGGCAAGATTACGGGCGCTGTAAGGCGTCAGTCCTCAAGTACATGATGCAGTGCTTCCGGCAAGGTTGGATAACGAAATTGGAAGCCTGCTTCCAGTAACCGCATTGGTTGCACATTTTGGCCGTTCAGTAACAGATCGGCCATTTCGCCCAATAATAATTTTAGG
>CAIZDF010000505.1 GCA_903931645.1 uncultured Tolumonas sp. | reverse complement strand
TGGACGAAGTATTGCAATGGCATATTCCCGCCATCGTCATGACCGCCAGTTTTAGTGAAGAAAAACGCGATGAGTTACTGGAGCGCGGCCTCGTCGATTACATCATCAAAGATTCAAAAACATCGTTTAACTACGTAGTCAGTTTGCTTCGCCGTCTATATCTCAATCAATTTATTTCAGTATTGGTAGTTGAAGACTCGTTTACCGGTATGCAGTTTGTTACCCGACAATTACGACGCTGGTTACTGACCGTGCATGAAGCTGCAGACGGCGCAGAAGCACTGGCTATTTTAAATAAACACCCAGAAATCAGAATGATCCTCGCGGATTACCATATGCCGGTTATGAATGGCATGGAGCTGGTCAAAGCACTGCGCGAGAAAAAAGATAAAGAAGAACTCGCCATTATTGGTATTTCAGCTATCAATGAAAAATCGCTGTCGGCCCGATTCATTAAATATGGCGCTAATGACTTTTTAACCAAACCAATTTCCCCTGAAGAGCTGAAGTGTCGCATCAACCATAATCTGGAAACACTGGAGCTATTAGCCAAGCTGCGTGAAACTACTTATCGTGATTACCTGACCCAGTTGTTTAATCGCCGCTATTTATTTGAAAAAGCGGAAAAACAATTCCGCGCGGCTAAATCTGCCGGTCACCCTATCACTATGGGTGTTATGGATATTGACCATTTCAAACGGATCAACGACGCGCATGGTCATCATGCCGGTGACACCGTTTTGCGCACTATTTCTGCGCTGTTTAGCGAACATTTCCCTGATTGCATTACGTTCCGTTTAGGCGGTGAAGAGTTCGGGGTGATCATGCTGAATATTCCCTTTGAAGTCGCACTGACACGTATTGAGCAATTCCACCAGGAGTTAAAAGATACGCCGATGGATCTCGGGCACCCAGTCTATGTGACTGCCAGTTTCGGGGTTACTGATGAATTGGCTGATCAGCTGGATGAAATGCTTCAGGCAGCTGATCGACTGCTGTATCAGGCAAAACAGCAAGGCAGAGACCGGATTTGCACAAATAATTAACGACCTCTACTGACTACTTAGCTTTACCCTGATTGGCAACTGCATGTGCTTTCGCCGCGATCTCTTCAGGGTCGCCTAGGTAGTAATGCTTCACAGGTTGCATATCGTCATCAAGTTCATAGACCAGTGGCACACCCGTTGGAATATTCAGCTCAAGGATGTCTTTTTCACTGATCCCATCGAGATGTTTCACCAAGGCGCGCAGTGAATTTCCATGGGCCGCTACAATCACCCTTTCACCAGATGCGACTCTGGGTTTTATCACTTCATTCCAATACGGTATGACCCGATCAATGGTAATCGCTAAGCTTTCGGTGACAGGTAGTTGTTCTTTGCTCAATTTGGTATAGCGCGGATCATGACCAGGGAATCGTTCATCATCTTCCGTTAATGCCGGTGGCGTAATAGCATAGCCCCGACGCCATAACAGCACTTGTTCATCACCATATTTCTGTGCCGTTTCTGCTTTGTTTAAGCCTTGCAGTGCACCGTAGTGACGTTCATTTAATCGCCAGTCTTTTTCAACAGGGATCCACTGCAGATCCATCTCTTCTTGAATATACCATAGCGTTGAAATCGCACGTTTCAGTACAGATGTATAAGCAAAATCAAAGGTATAACCTTCTTTCAGCAGTAATTTGCCT
>CAIZDF010000504.1 GCA_903931645.1 uncultured Tolumonas sp. | reverse complement strand
GTGGTTGCCGGATAAGGTATTTGTTGAAGAAAATGCTATACCGCAAAATATACGTGAACGCCTCGGTTCTTCAGGATATGATATTGTGCCATTCCAGCACAATAGTCCATTACCAGATAATGCACTTCGCTGGTTGGATCATTCTTCTTTAAATTATCGCACAGTGCCGTAGATACCAATACATCACCGATTTGTTTGGTCTGCACTACCAAATATCTCACAACACTTGATCCCTTTACTGCGGTTTTCATAAAAAACACAAATGCACATTAAGTAGCGATTGTGACATGTTTATTTAAAAATGTGCCTCCTCGGTAGACTAAAGATAAGAAAAAACAGAGGTGAATCACGCAGATATCTTTTACAGAGACGTGTTTCATATCTAGTTTGTTGTTTTACAATTTTTATCGTGATCCGCATAATACCGCCATCGCTAATTTGTTCAGTCCAGCCATGCCTCTTTTTTCTGTGCCACCGAAAACTCTGTGCTTGATCCGTCTTTCTGCCATTGGCGACTGTGTTCATGCTGTTGCGATGGTGCAAGCCATTCAACGTCAATGGCCTCAGACCCGTATTGTCTGGATCATGGGCAAATTAGAAGCACAATTGCTGAGTGATCTCCCCGGTATTGACGTGATCCCTTTTGATAAAAAAGCAGGATTTCGTGGATATTGGCAAATCTGGCGCCAACTGCGACATATCCGGTTTGATGCCTTATTGCATATGCAAAGTGCATTGCGCGCCAGTCTATTGCGATTAGGAATCAAAGCCAAAACTGTGTTAGGTTTTGATCAAGAACGAGCAGGTGATGGTCAGCAATATTTCACCAATTGCAAAGTGAAATCGCCTGAATCCCCTCATGTGCTTGATGGTTTTATGGCTTTTGCACAAGAGCTGGGTATTCGTGATCTGACACCTCAATGGTTAATCCCTACCTCAGACATCGATGATGATTGGGCCCGAAAACAAATTGATGGCAAACCAACCCTGCTGATTAGCCCTGCAGCAAGTAAAGCATTTAAAAACTGGACGACTGCGGGTTATGCCGCACTGGCAGACTATGCGGCCAGCAAAGGTCTGCAAGTTTTCCTGTGCGGCGGACCAAGTGTGGTTGAGCAAAATATGGCTCTGGAAATAATCAGCCAATGCCAAAGTACACCACGAAATTTGATCGGTAAAACCAACCTAAAACAGCTAATGGCGCTAATAAAGCGATCGCATATGGTCTTGGCGCCAGATACCGGCCCCACACATATGGCAACCGCAGCCGGAATACCTGTGCTTGGTTTATATGCTCACCATAATCCACAACGTACCGGTCCTTATCACTGTCGACAGTATGTTGTCAGTATCTATGAACAACTGATCACTCAACAAACCGGTAGATCACTGTCTGAATTGGCTTGGCGTACTCGGCTCAAAGATGACCAGGCAATGCAACAGATCAGCATTGAACAGGTTAAAATGGCCTTTGATACGCTACTTGGCGATTTTCCCCTAGCAGACGAGACCAAGCATGAATAAAGCAACGATTGCCGCTGTATTAATTGTCAAAAATGAAGGTGAAAATCTGCGGGCCTGCTTACAATCGGTTGCAGGCTGGGTGGATGAAATTATTATTCTCGACTCCGGCAGCAGTGATAACACCGCAGAAATTGCCGCTGAATTTAATGCCCGATATGACATAGAGCCAATTTGGCAAGGTTATGGCCGTCAACGCCAAATGGCTCAGCAACGCGTAACTGCCGATTGGTGCTTCTGGCTAGATGCCGACGAACGAGTATCCCCTGAACTACAACAAAGTATCAAAGCCGTCTTGCAACAGCCAGATCGTAATACAGCCTATACCATCCCCCGACTGAACTGGGTTTTTGGTCGCTATATTCGCCATTGCGGTTGGTATCCAGACCGAGTGATCCGTTTATATCCGACCAAATTAACCAGCTATAACGCAGCATTGGTGCATGAAAAAGTAGAAATTACCGCCAGCATGCAGCTTCAGCCTTTACAGGGTGATCTGGTACATATTCCTTACAAAGATTTGGAACATTATCTGGTAAAGTCAGCTCGGTACGCAAAAGCATGGGCTGATGGTAAAGAGGCTAAGGGGAAAAGTAGCAGTTTATTACAAGGTTTACTGCATGCTCTTGGCTGCTTTAGCCGGATGTACATACTGCGGGCTGGTTTTCTCGATGGTAAAGCAGGCTTTTTACTTTCCGTCTTATCCGCACACTCCACTTTTGTGAAATATGCTGATCTGTGGTTACGTAATCAAAATAAACAGAGAAAATAATGTTTCCGCCAGCAGAATTTAGCTAGTGCATCCAGCCACACCACCAAAGTCGGATGGCTTCTGCACATTGTGACATATTCAGCAGTCCCATATTCTGTTCACTGAATTCACCTTCCGGCGGAGAAAAAGCTAAGTGACGCCCTTCACTATTTAATGGCCGCCACCGCAGAGGTGTCGCAGAACGGCGTTGGGGAAAAAAACCAACCGTTGGAACATCCAGCGCAGAAGCCATATGTAATGGCCCAGTACTGCCAGCAATAAACAATTCTGCGTTCGCCAATACCTGAGCAAAACGAACTAAACCATCACGAGAAACATAAACTGTAACTGGAACATCCATATTTCGTAATAGTTCTGCTAATTCGTTGGTTTTTTCTTCTTCTCCTGGGCCTGCAGTTAACAAAAAGTGCCGTTCAGGATGATATCTATACAAACAAACAACCAGTTCAGCATATTGCGCCACTGATAAATTATTCGCAGATCCACCACTACCGCAATGCACCATCACCCATGATAATGAAGGTGATATCGCTAATGCCTGAGCTGTTTCCAAGCGAACCTGTGACAATAACTCTCTTGGAAAAACTAAATATGGTGCTTCGGGTTCAACGATATTTAATTGATGATCAGCTAAAAAAAGACGAATCAGGTCAAGATTATACTGATATTCAGGCTTTTCTGAGTGAGATCGTCGTTGTGTCAAACGGTGATTGTAAAAGAGTTGAGCCAACTTCGTTGCGGGAGCCAAACGGTAAGGAATTTTAGCACGCCATAATAACCAACCAATTCGTCCGGTTGAAAATAGTGTAATAACTGCGTCAAATTGACCTTTAATCTGTGTCAATAACAATGCTTGCTGTTCTTTAGAGGCGTTTTTACCGGGATCGATGATAACTTCATCGATCCAAGAGCATAATTGTGCTAATGGGGCAGTATAACTTGGAACCAAAGCTGTGATGTGACAATCACAAGACTGCTTTAACATAGCAAAACTGGGCCACGCCAGCATAAAATCGCCAATCTTATCATTTCGCACGACCAGTATTCGCATATCTGCTCCTGTAGCCCGCATAGCAAAAAGCCCTGAGCTGGTGCTCAGGGCTTTTCAACGTATTGGCGGAGTGGACGGGACTCGAACCCGCGACCCCCGGCGTGACAGGCCATGCCAGCACGATCCCACCAATCAACATTAAAATACCTTATTGACAACTATTTGATGTCATTGAGGTTATCCTATCTGAGTTCCGGCCGGTTATCAAGGTATATTTACATACATTAGCTGGTCACGGTCACGAAAAATCAGCTTTTTATAGATCGATTATTGATCTAAATACTGATCGTATTATATACCTATTGGGTGGATAAATTATTAAATCGGAGCTACATGATGCCAACACTTCGTAAGCCGCCGACAACAATTGAGTATTCAATTCATCCATTAGCATTGGATGTTTTTCATTTTATATCTGATAGATACCAACCGATTTTGCGGTGGAACACGTTCCCCGAGTCGCTCAAAAGCGCACTGTTACAGCAACAGGTGTATACCGGGGTCATGTACTCCGAAAAAAAAACCAAACCGAACTCAGATGAAACGCTGAAAAAAGCAGTGAAATACCAATTCATCACCCCAATGTGGGCGCTGAAATATACAGTTCAAGCGATGCCGCTGCCAGAAAATTATTTGATCTGTTATGAACCGGATGAGCTAACAGACCATCAAATTAGTTTGATGTGCTGGAATTCCTTTTTTCAGTTACTGGCGTTTTCAGTCGACCGTCGCAAGCTGTCCAGAGCCTGGGATACCATCAATGATATGGTGCCGACCGACGTCATGCAGGAGCTTCTATCTGCAAAATCGCTGACTTTAGATGTCTTTACTGCGTGGACCGGCGGCTCAAAGGGCACGCTTGTTGAACAAAAAAGAAAAGAAAAAAAGAATGCGCAGACATCTCATTCCCAACATTATTCAGATGCGGAAATGCTGGCTATGCTAACCGGCACAAACAGGGAGTAATCCGATGCGCGCAAAGCACTTCCCGACGCAATTGCGAAACCGGCTGCCTCTGCTCAAGCAACAAATTGTCCCCGAATATTATCCCAACGCTTCCGACGATCCACCAAAACCAGTTCCTAAAGAGATACAACAAGGGCTTATCATTGCGTTTCGGGAGCTAATGGCCAATACCAATACAGGATTGGATTATCCGTTTTCCGGTCTGGGTGATTTATTGCGTTGGTATCAGGACATTGAGAATTGTAAAGCAGAAAGCACCGCATCCATCCAACGCACCATCACAGGAAAAATAACGGCACTCCCCTTTGTGGCTAGCTTGGTGGAGCCTAAAGATAAGATCCCTGTCGGTTTGAGAGCAAAATATGACTGTTACCACCGTCTGATATTTATCGCCTGTATGCAGTTATGGATCCTAGATAACCATCAGTCCGCAATTTTATCCGCACTAAGAGAATGGCGTCTCACCGCAGAGGAGCCTGAACGGCACACGATTTTAGATGTGTTACCCGATCCATTCACCTATCAGGATATTGCCACACTTCGAACTGATTTAAATACGCTCAGCCAAGAGTCTGAGATTTAAAGTTTTCCTTTACGACGGTCTTGATTTCCTTTCCGCCATTCTCAACTTCTATACGGGAAAAATGCTTAATTCTTCCGTTATATCTCGTTTTAAGGATTTCATTATCCAATACTTGGACGTCTAGTTTATTTGGTGTGACTTTGAGATTTAGTTTTGTTTGTACCGGCCTAATGATTGCGATACCTTCGGAGGGAACCAAAGCCCACTGGAAAATAGTTCTCATCTGCTTTGGTCTGCTTTCTACACGAAACACATTCATCTGTAAATCGTCATCCACTTTTTCAGCAAGAGCATCTAAAATTTCTTCTGGTGATTTAGCACCTTCAACGGTCTTTTGTGCTATTCTTTTTCTTATCTCGCTGGACTTTCTTCGGAGGTCTTGTTCTTTATCAACACCATATTGGAATCCGGCCCAAGGTAATCTTATACCGTGGTTAGTGCGAACGATAGTTTCTGTTTTTGGAATGACACGAACAACGGACTTATAGGCACCTTTACCATTATCT
>CAIZDF010000503.1 GCA_903931645.1 uncultured Tolumonas sp. | reverse complement strand
GACAATTGTCGAGCGACAAATGCTTGCACGTTGGCAGGTACCAGCAGGAGATCGGAAAGAAAAGTCCCCAAGAATCGAACGGAGGTTAATTGCAGGGCACAGCCAAGTCTGTTCTGTTCTCCTCGTCGATTGGAAATAAAAGCCAGGTCAGCCTCATCGAGATGAAAGTAACGCGCGAGTTGCACTTCGTTTGGTTCTCCAGAGAATTGCCCATAGCCTGCTTTATGTTCAGAAGTTAGAAAATCTACTGGCACTGCACACCCCCCCAACGTGAAAAATGCATAAATAGCAAAATGTGTATTGTCTACTATGTTATAAATTCGTAGACAGTATAAAAGAACTATAATATATTGTCTATAAAATCGTTTTTGCCGAGTTAGTAGACATTATTTCTAATAATCGATTTTGGAGACACTTTTTGAATCATGAGACTCTTTGGTTATGCTCGAGTGTCAACGAGCCAGCAGTCACTCGATTTACAGGTCAAAGCCCTTAAAGTGGAAGGGGTAAAAGGTAACCGCATCTTTACAGACAAGGTTACAGGTAGTCATGTCGACCGGGATGGTCTACGATTGCTGCGAGTCAAAGTTGAGACAGGCGATGTTATCCTGGTGAAAAAACTGGATCGTCTTGGTCGCGATACTGCTGATATGATCAACCTAATAAAGGAATTTGATGAAATGGGGGTTGCTATCCGCTTTTTGGACGATGGAATCAGCACCGAAGGCACCATGGGTAAGATGGTGGTTACTATCCTCTCGGCAGTGGCTCAGGCAGAACGACAGCGCATCCTAGAAAGGACAAATGAGGGACGTATTGAAGCAAAGGCCAAAGGAATAAAGTTTGGCAGGAAGCTGACGGTAGACCGAGACAAGGTTTTTGCTTTGCGAAAACAAGGTCTCGGCGCAACAGATATTGCTCGCCAAATGAAAATTGGACGGTCAACCGTTTATAAAATACTGCAATAAATTGACATACCAAGGATGAGCTATTATAATTGGTGTTACCAACCAACACTTATTGCTACTGTATGGAGAAAAAGTCATGCCTGCTCTTGCTGCTAAAACCGTATCCGTGAAATTGGATCAAGAAACACGTTCTCGAATCGAGCACTTAGCCGAAACACACCGTCGTACAGCACATTGGGTCATGCGCGAGGCTATCCAGCAATACCTTGAGCGCGAGGAAAAACGCGAATCCTTCCGACAAGATGCCATTAATGCATGGAAGGAATACCAAGAAACCGGCTTGCATGTGACCGGGGATGAAGTTTCCACGTGGCTTGATTCTTGGGGTGAAGAAAACGAAAAGGCTGCGCCCATATGCCACAAGTGAGATTTGCACCGCCAGCGTTACGCGACCTGGAAAGGTTGCGCGAGTTCCTACGTCCGAAAAGCCCAGATGTGGCAAGGCGTGCCGCTGCCGCCATCAAGGAAGCGGTGCAGGTACTTGGACAGCATCCACAAATCGGACGTCCTGCCGATAATTTGGAGCCGGAATATAGGGAATTGCTGATCGACTTTGGAGACAGCGGCTATATCGCGTTGTACCGCTACGACAGCGGCGATTTCGTTACCGTGCTGACGATTCGGCACCAAAAAGAGGTGGGATACCAACAATAATTATCAATGTTGAAAGATAATTCAGTAATAATACTGTGTTGAAGAATTACTGCCGGATTGATTGACCCTTAGCGTACGTTTTCGTTCCATTGGACTTCAAACCCCCATTTCAAGCGGCCACGACTGCCGAGTTTCGAGAACAGCTAGAACATCTCTTTCAGTGGTTACCTGTACGCCCCAAGCCGCACCATTACTAGGTCTGGCATTCCTTAGCGT
>CAIZDF010000502.1 GCA_903931645.1 uncultured Tolumonas sp. | reverse complement strand
TCTGTTTATCGGTATCTTTTGCCTGTAAAGGGTTAGCTATTGGTGCATTAGCGGCCACATTGGCCGTGAAAATAAGAATTTGATCATGTGGTTGTAAAACCAGATCGTCAGCCCCCCCCGGTGCCGCAATCGCTTTGCCAATGCTGAATTGTTCCACTTTTATATCATGATGGGCATTGATTTCTCTGACCAGCAGGGAATAATCAAGATCGGCAGAGTTTTGCAAATCACGAGCTTTGCTTTGGATTATCTGACTGATTCGTAAACCTGGCTGATAGCTATAAATGCCTTCACGGATCACTGCGCCTTTTACAGAGATAGCCGTTGGATTTTCAGTAGAGGACGGATTAACCGTGATGCTGTCACCATCTCTAACAACAAATGATGCGCCTTTACCGGATACATCCAGATGAAACACTCGATTCCCCTGCTGAGTTGAGCGAACTATCGCCACTTCCTGCAATGCGGCAGCTTTGATACCGCCTGCCATTTCAAGAACGCTGGGAAGCGAGGTTGAACCGGTTAACTCATAAATAGCCGGACGTTTGACTAAACCGGAAACGGCGACTTCTTTTCCTTTTGGGGCAACAAATAAAGTGTCGCCAGCCGTTAAACGAATATCCTGACTGGTATCACCGGATAACAACATGTTGTACAGGTCAACGTTCTGAATCACCTCTTTACCACGTTTCACCTGAATATTACGCAGCGAACCAACAGTATCTACACCACCCGCAATCAGCAGTGCCTGAGTTACGGTAGTTAATGCGTTAACATTGTATGCACCCGGTTTAAATGCATCACCCATTACAAAAATCTGCATCGTACGAAGCGTGCCAAAAGTAATGGATGATTCGACACCGATGTATTGTTTGGCAATGCGGTTTTGTAAATCTTCTTTTACTTCCTGAAACGTAAGCCCTGCTATATTAATTGGGCCTAATTTAGGAAAGTCAATCGAACCTTCACGGCCAACCATTAGAGATAAGCTACTGTTTTCTTTACCAAATAGTTGCACTTTTATCTCATCTCCCGGCCCAACGATATAATCGTCAGGAACAGGTATATCGCCAACCGGCGCTAATGAGGTTGGCTGACCAGCAAAGATGTTATAACCAAAAGGTTGCAGTTTCTGATTATCACTACCCGCCCGCTGGCTGACCTGTTCTGTTTTTACTTCCCGGGGCTGTACCGTTGGTGCAACAACAACAGGTGCTGAATCTGCAGAACTTCCCGAAATGCTATTCAGATCCACCCCATACTGCGCAGCCAAGGCTTGCTGTTGTGCGGCTGGCAGCTGTTTAAATTGTGCAAGCATAGCAGGTGATATATTTGCGGCCACGCCAGAACCCGTAAGCAGGGCCGTAAGCAAAAACGCGATAGACAACGTCTTGGTGTTCATCCGATATGATCCTGTTGTAGTCGATTACTTAAAACGGTATTCATAGTTAATGCCAAAATTAGTTCGATCTTGATCTGATATGTGTTGATCCATGACAGTCATGTTCAATGTCACTAATCCAGCTAATGCGGGTTGTTTAAATTGTGTAGAAATACGTTGAAAAATATCAGTATTTAACGATGTGCGATGCCAAAACAGAGCTAATTGCTGATCAGTTGAAAATTGCCAGTAACTGCCAACACTGAGTTCATTATCGGCTGGGATACTAATGATTGCAGTTCGTTTATGGCTTAGTGCCTGCTGATAAAAATCGCTGCTCGCTTTTTTCTGTTCAGCGTATTCAATCACACCGCGAAATGACTGTTTACCTAATAACCACTGTGCATCAGCACCGGTCATCTGATATTGCAAAGAATCATCACGTGTTCGGCCTTGTTCACCGTAAATGCCACCAGCGCCCTGCCATGGTAAACGAGAGGAAATTCTGACATCGATGGAATAAAGATCGTTATCATTCTCATGTGTCATGGCATTCAGCCATTCTTCTGTTCTATTTGCAGAACCATCATGACCAAACCAGGATTTGTAAGTCGCACCCATCTGTAAATATGTGACAGGTCGTAATGCCAGTCTGGAAGCCGAGAGATAATCATCGGCAACGTTGTTATCTTGTTTGGCTATCAATGTTTCAAACCACAACGCTCCCAATAATGGCAATTGCGGTTGCTGATAGCTAAAAGAGAACGCCGGTAACGGATAAGATTGTTGTGCTATTCCACTACTATGCTGCCAGCCCGGCCCCCACCAGCGTTCAAGCCAGCCAACACTTAAACTGATATCGTGGCTTGCGACAGCAAAGTAACTGTTGTCAAAATTCCAGCGATCTTCACTGGCTTTTGCGTTCCGGTAACCCGAAGCAACACGGAAGGCAAATTGATCTTCCATAATCTCATGACTAGCACTAATACCCGCTTTAGTCCGCGGATAACCACCAAAACCATTATTCCCGGCTTGCGAATCTGTCGCTCCGGTAATCGTCAGATGACTACGCCCGCGACCTAATCGCTCACTGTCTAATCGATATTGAACATTGTGGTATGCAAGCTCTTCGGCTTTAGAAAGCTGTTGCGTGTCAACTTGACTAAATTGATCGGAGAATAACGACCAACGTACGGGATAAGTATTCGCTGGCATTAGAAGCAAACTGCTATCAGCCATAAATTGAATATCTGAGCGCAAAAAAGGGTCATCAGCTTCAACCCAAGGCGATGCCCGCAGCTGACATGACCAACTCAGAGCAATTATCAGCGACAATAGAAACTTATTTTTCATAGGGAATTATCTTCATGCGAATACGCTACCGCCCCTGGCTTACCGCTGCCACACTGCGGATAAAACGCTTATTTTTATAGATAGCTTGAAAAATCGTCATTCCTAATGAAATGATACTTGTCAGTTTTTATAGCCATTTGGGTTCTTTGACTGCCAACGCCAAGTATCTTGCATCATGTCTTGCAAGCCGCGTTTTGCTTTCCAACCTAAATCATTGGCAGCATAAACAGGGTCGGCCCAACATTCGGCTATATCGCCTGGGCGACGATCAACGATTTTATAGGCAATCGTTGTGCCGGAAGCCTGTTCAAAAGCTTTCACCATGTCGAGCACGGAATAGCCGTTACCCGTGCCAAGATTGTAAGTCAGCACTCCGCGTTCACGTTTGATGCGCTCAATAGCTTTGATGTGGCCGATAGCCAGATCAACGACGTGAATGTAATCACGCACACCTGTGCCATCGGGTGTCGGGTAATCATTACCAAATATAGAGAGTTGCGGTAAGTGGCCAATTGCCACTTGGCTGATGAATGGCAACAAGTTATTAGGAATACCGTTCGGGTCTTCACCAATAGAGCCTGATGCATGCGCACCAATCGGGTTAAAATAACGTAGTAATACAATGCCCCAGCGCGGTTCAGACTTAGCCACATCACGCAAAATCTCTTCAACCATTAATTTACTGCGACCGTAAGGGTTAGTCGCTGATAGTGGAAAATTTTCATTAATGGGAACAGAATGCGGATCGCCGTAAACAGTGGCTGACGAGCTAAAAACCAGATCAAATACATTATGCTGTTGCATAACTTCGCATAAGGTCAGCGTAGCAGCAATGTTATTTTGATAGTATTTGAGTGGCAGACGAGTTGATTCACCAACGGCTTTCAATCCGGCAAAGTGGATCACTGATTTTATGTCGTGTGCCTGAAAAATACGCGTTAATGCCTCAGCATCACGAACATCGACTTCATAAAATTTTGGCGTTTTTCCAGTTAAGAGCTTAATACGGTTAAGCACTTCAGGGTGTGAGTTACAAAAATTATCAGCTATTACAACATCATAGCCTGATTGTAATAGCTCAGAGGTAGTGTGGCTGCCGATGTAGCCGGCCCCACCAGTAACCAGAATTGTCATAATTGCGCTCTTTTAGTTAATCCCTAACTATTATTTTTTGTGATGAACATCTCTCATCTCCTGTCATTCTAAACAGAT
>CAIZDF010000501.1 GCA_903931645.1 uncultured Tolumonas sp. | reverse complement strand
CAAAATATCACTGGTGTTAGATGTGATCAGAGGCATTGCCGAGCAAACTAACTTGCTGGCATTGAACGCGGCGATTGAAGCTGCACGCGCAGGCGATCAAGGACGTGGTTTTGCCGTGGTAGCGGATGAAGTTCGGTCATTGGCGCAACGCACCCAACATTCCACGCAAGAAATTCAGAATATCATCGGTAGCTTACAGCAACGCAGTGATGATGCGGTGCAAGCGATGCAGCACAGTAGCAAGATGGTGAAAGACAGTGTTGAAGAAGCGCATCAAGCCGGCGAGCGAATAGCAGTTATTGCCGGTGCGGTACAAGAAATTGCAGATATGACCACACAAATTGCGAGTGCTACTGAGCAGCAAAACAGCGTGGCAGAAGATTTGAATAAAAATATTGATACGATCCATTCATCAGTGAAAGTGATCGCGTTAGGGGCTAATCAGACGGCGGAATCCAGCCAGTCACTGGCGCAACTGACTGCTCAATTACGCCAAATGACAATGCAGTTCCAGACATAACGATGTGCTAATTAATTAGTAATTAGGTGGTGCCACTTCAAGGTATTCACCATTACTGTTCAGACGATAATAACGTCCGTTTTGGGTGTAATAACGTACCCCGTTAATATCCACCACATTCATGACCGAACCGGTGTTAGCAATGGTGCTGGTGGTGGCGCCATTATTGATAATAGTGACGTTGCTGGTCGCTGGTGCCGGAACCTGTTCGTAGACGCCACCATGCATACGATAAAACAACTCATTTAAAACAAAATAGGTCACACCTGCAGCAATAACTGTTTTATAGCCTGGTGGCATGATGTTGTAACGCACTGGCGCTTCGTAATATCGAGGGCCGTATACACGTACTGGGCCGGGATAATAACGCACAGGCCCAGGGTAAAATCCCCCATCATGATCGCGGTGATGATGTTCCCAACGGCCATCGCCATCCCCCGGACCGTCAAAATGAGGTCTTGCCTGCGCCTGTGAAAGTGGTAACAAAGCTGCGGCCATAAACAACGATATGATCCGACGGTATTTCATAAAAACTCCCCAAATCGCCTTTTGGCAAGACTACCCTAATTATAATCGATGGCAAATTTATGTGAAATCTGTAGCAAATTGTGTCAATTTCATAAGTACATCCTTTTATAGGAAATCATGTTCAGAAGGAAAAACAATGCTAAAAATATTAACGGTGGATTATCAAAATCCTCAGCAAATGGCTGATTTGTTGATGCTATTGGATCTGTATGCGCAAGATCCGATGGGCGGTGGTGAAGTACTCACGGCAGAGTGTCGTACTCGGCTGCCGCAGACATTACAACAGTGTGCTTCCGCCGTCTCATTGATTGCTTATCTGGATGAACAACCAGCAGGGTTGTTGAATGCTTTTCAGACGGTGTCGACTTTTGCCGCGCGCCCATTAATTAATATTCATGATTTGGCCGTCGCGTCAGCTTTTCGTGGGCAAGGCATAGCGACGGCATTGTTGCAGCATATTGAGCAAATCGCACGTGAGCGCGATTGCTGCAAGCTGACGTTGGAAGTGTTATCCGGCAATCACACGGCACAACAAACTTATCATCGCTGTGGTTTTGCTGGCTATGAGCTAGACCCAACCCAAGGCCATGCATTGTTCTGGCAGAAAAAACTCGTCTAGCTTTTATTGCTGCTTATCTGGTTTCATTCTCGCCTGATTACAGGCGAGT
>CAIZDF010000500.1 GCA_903931645.1 uncultured Tolumonas sp. | reverse complement strand
GTGACGGGGCAGGTGATTGGTGTGGATGGAGGAATGTTGATTTGAGCTTATGGCAGCAAATTTCTCAACATCAGGGTGTGGCTATTTTTGAGCAGGAACAAGCGTTTAGCTATGCTCAACTCTGCCAAGCCGCAATAGCGCGAGCAGAAGGTTTAGGTGCAACGCGCCAGCTCGTGTTACTTCTGGCCGATAACGCTTACGACACGCTGATTACCTATTTAGCCTGTCTGGTCGCGAAGCATCCGGTCATCTTGTTATCGTCATCGTTATCGGATGATGTGGTGCAGCAGTTGATCGATACCTATCAACCGAACTGGCTTTTCCGCCCTCATCATGCCCCTGTTCAGCTCACTGCGAAACAGCATCACTTTGCAGATGAACTGGCGGTGATGCTAACCACATCGGGCTCCACGGGAAATGCCAAATTGGTTCGTCTGAGTGAAGCCAACCTTGCCGCTAATGCTCATTCTATCTGCCAATATTTAGGTATGAAGTCTGAAGATAGAGCAATGACGGCACTGCCTTTTGCTTACTCCTATGGTCTATCTGTCATTAACAGTCATTTGCTCTGTGGCGCCTCCATTACCATGACGAATGATGGGCCGTTAGAGCGTGGGTTCTGGCAGTTATTGAAAACCCAGCCGATCACGCAGCTGACCGGCGTGCCTTACAGTTACCAAATTTATGAGCAGCTACGCCTGCGGCGGCAAAAATGGCCACATCTGCGGATCATGACACAAGCCGGTGGACGCATGCCGCCTGAGCGTGTGCTCGATTATGCCCGTTGGTGCGCGGACGAACAGATTGCGTTTTATGTCATGTATGGGCAAACCGAAGCCACTGCGCGCATGACTTACTTGCCACCGGAATTGGCGTTGCAGCACCCTGACAGCATCGGTGTTCCCATTCCGCAAGGTGAGATGCTGATTCTCGATGAACAAGGCAATCTGCTTTCTGATGGCGCGGGGGAACTCTGTTATAAGGGGCCGAATGTGATGCTGGGTTATGCCAGCCAACTGGGCGATTTATCCTTACCTGCGAATGAGCCTTTCTTGCGTACTGGCGATTTAGGCTATCGTAACCCGCAAGGGCTGTTGTTTGTGACTGGGCGTTTGAAACGGCAAATTAAACTGGCTGGAATCCGCTGGCAGCTTGATGCGTTTGAGCAGCAGTGTAAACAGCATGGCTGGGATGTGGTTTGTTGTGGTGAAGATCAGAAATTATGTGTGGCCTGTGTGTGCATTGATCATGCTGAGTCACTGATTGCCCATTTACGCGAAGTACACCAACTGCATCCGAGCTTATTTCAGGTCATCGTAGTCGAAGCTATTCCGCGAACACATGCCGGTAAAATTGATTACCCTGCCCTAAATGCACAGTTTGGTGTTGCATGATGTTTGCACGACTCGATCAACTCATGCAAGCGCCTGTTTACCAGTTACCGCAGGCAGAAAAAGAAGCGTTATTACTGCCTCGGCTCAATGAGCTGACGCACTGGCATGATCAACATTGTGAGCCGTTTCATCATTTAATGCAGGCAACCCAAGCGCAGTTGCACGCCACAGATTATGGCGATTTGCCCTATGTTGCTGTGCGGTTATTTAAACATCGCCTGTTAAGCAGTGTGCCTAATGATGCCATCTTTAAAACACTTACTTCATCTGGCACCACAGGCGCGGTTTCCCGTATTGTGCTCGATCGCGATAGTGCCGCGCTGCAAAGCAAAGTATTAGTCAAAATCATGCAGGAATATATCGGTAAACAACGCTTACCGATGCTGCTGGTGGAACAACCTGCTCTCATTCAAAACCGCAGTGGTTTTTCTGCTCGTGGCGCTGGCGCATTGGGGCTGTCGTTTTTAGGGCGTGATCATCACTATGCATTAGATGAACAGATGCAACCGAATTGGCCAGTGATTGAGGCGTTTTGCGAGAAATATGCTGATCAGCCGGTGTTCCTGTTTGGTTTCACTTTTATGGTTTGGCAATGTTTATTAGAACCACTGAAAAAGCGTGGCATCAAATTACCACTCTCTAAAGGCGTGTTATTCCATAGCGGTGGCTGGAAGAAACTGACGCATTTAGCCGTCAGCGCCAGCGACTTTAATCAACGCTGTGCTGATGTGCTGGGCATTCAACAGGTACACAATTTTTATGGCATGGTGGAACAAACCGGGGCTATTTGTGTCACTTGCGAGCATGGTCATCTGCATACACCAGCGATGGCTGATGTGCTGATCCGAGATCCAAAAACGCTCGCAGTTTTACCACATAAGCAGCCAGGGCTGATTCAGGTGCTTTCCGCGTTACCGCAAAGTTACCCGGGTCATAGTTTGTTGACGGAAGATCTCGGCACGTGTCTGGGGGATGATGATTGCCCCTGTGGTCGGAAAGGCCGTTATTTTGTCGTGCATGGTCGTTTGCCGAAAGCGGAGGTGCGAGGATGCAGCGACACATTTCGTTAACCACCACAGAGGTAACGCCAGCCAAGATGCCACATTGGGATGATGCATTATTAGCTTCTGTTGAGGTGGTTTGTCCGCGCAATACCACTTGGTCTGTATTTGAATTAGAGGTTTTAGCGGTATTCAGTGAGCCAGTGATCCGTTTTGTCACTGAGTTGTCACGTCGTTTATTACAGTTGGCGAACAGTCAGCCGGATTTAGCCGCGTTAGGTTTTTTTCTCCGACCTGCGGCATTGAAGCAAGCGCTGCAACAATATAAGCATGCTGATCTGATGCCGCTTGGGCTGACATTCCATTTAGTGCCATCAAACGTACCAACCGTTGCTTTTTACTCTTGGCTGGCAGCATTACTGCAGGGGAATAGCGCCGTCGTGCGTTTGTCTTCCCGACGTAACACAGTGCAAGATGCCATGCTGGATTTGCTAAACCAGATGTTTAGTGAGGTGGAATGGCACGCTATCGCGGCGCGTGTACGGTTTGTGCGATATCAGCACAACGATGCCATTACGGAATATTTTTCTGCGCTTTGTTTTTCCCGAGTAATTTGGGGCGGTGATAACACCATTCGTGAAATCAGAAAAATTCCGCTGTCGGCGAAAGCAAAAGAGCTCTGTTTTCCTGATCGTAAATCAGTCGCGGTGTTGGATAGTCATTATCTGAACGCATTAAGCGAACGTGATTTTGCACAATTGATCCAGCGCTTAGGTTTGGATATTAGCCAGTTTAACCAACAAGCCTGTGCTTCCCCCGTATTATTGGTTTGGTTGGGTGAGCCTTCAACAGAAATATGGCAACGCTTTTGGCTGGATCTTTCATGTCAATTTTCTGACGAATTTGCCGATAAGTTAGAACAGACGGTAAACCTGCAGTTAGCGGCTTGCGATGGTTTGATTTCTCAGTCGGTACAGTTTGGTAATCTAACCGTCGCCGCGATCAGTCATGCTGCAGATGTGAACCTCTGTAAATTTGGTGCCGGTTTTCTGGTTTATCAAATTGTTGACGTATTAGCGACTTGGTTAATGC
>CAIZDF010000499.1 GCA_903931645.1 uncultured Tolumonas sp. | reverse complement strand
CTGGTCAAAGTGACTGGGCTTACCCTTGAGGTAGTTGGCTGCGCGTTAACGCTGGGCCAACGCTGCCATATAGAGACAACCGATGGTCTTCCTATCTTGGCTGAAGTGGTTGGTTTCGATCGTGAAATCGCCTATCTCACCCCCCTAGAGCCATTGCATGGCATCTCGGCTGGCACTCGTGTTACACCGCTGGATGGCGTGCAAACCGTTCGTCTTGGAGAACATCTGCTTGGCCGAGTCGTTGATGGGTTAATGCACCCACTGGATGGAAAACCGTTGCCAAATGATGTCGGTGACGTTGTACCTATTTATCCAACCGTGCTTAACCCCTTACAACGACATCCGATTACCGAACCTCTGGATGTTGGCATTAAAGCCATTAACGGCATATTGACCACCGGTAAAGGGCAGCGCCTTGGCTTATTTGCCGGCTCTGGCGTGGGTAAAAGTATGTTGATGGGCATGATGACACGCAACACACAAGCCCAGATTGTTATTGTCGGCTTGATTGGCGAACGTGGCCGCGAGGTACGTGAGTTTATTGACCACAGCCTTGGCGAAGAGGGGTTAGCCCGTGCCATTGTGGTCGCCGCCCCCGCCGATCAATCGCCGCTATTACGCCTACGAGCGGCGGAACTTTGTCATCGCATGGCGGAGTATTTCCGCGATCAAGGCCGAGATGTGCTAATGCTGATGGATTCACTAACCCGTTATGCGCAGGCACATCGTGAAATCGCACTGGCTATCGGCGAACCTCCCGCGACCCGCGGGTATCCGCCGTCGGTATTCAGTTTGCTAACTCGCTTAGTTGAACGAGCCGGTAATGGCGCACACCCACAGGGGAGTTTAACCGCTTTTTATACCGTATTGGCGGAAGGTGATGACCAACAAGACCCTGTTGTGGATGCCGCTCGCGCTATTCTCGACGGACACATAGTGCTAACCCGACAACTGGCAGAGTCTGGCCATTATCCGGCTATCGACATCGGCGCCTCAGTCAGCCGCGTCATGCCGCAAATCGTCTCGCCGGAATGGATGAAAGCAGCGCAGCGACTACGTCAGTTTTACAGCCGTTATCAGCAAATAAAAGAGCTATTGCCACTCGGCGCCTATCAACCCGGCGCTGATCCAGAAATGGATCAGGCGGTGCAACGTTATCCCGCATTGGTGGCATTTTTAAAACAGGGCTTGGCTGACAAAGCGCAGCTAAGTGATGCATTAGTGCAAATGCAGAAGATCAGTGGGTGAACGAATGCTGAAACAATACCTATCTTTACAGCAAAATGAATTGGATACGTTGTCGCAACAGTTGCAGCAACAACAGCAACTACTACAAAAAGAGCAACAACGCACTCAACAGTTGGAACACTATCTGAATACCGTCAGCCATGGTATCGATTTAAAAAATGTACTGCAGCGGCAAAATTGCGAAGGTATGCAACAACAGTTGCAGCATCTGGTCAAAACACAACATCAGCAAACCCATACCGCCGAACAGCAATTACATGAAACGCGCAGTGCTTTTCGCAAACAATATGCTCGCATTAAAGGGCTAGAAAAAATCCAGCAACAGCGCGAACAGCAGCTTAACCATAAAGAGGAACACCGACTGCGTACAACTCTGGATGATTTAAGTTGCTATCGCTTCAAACAGCATTCATCGCATCGTTAACCCATGATCAGGAATCAAGACCTATGAGCTCTACGCCCATGACTATCGCCATTGATGATGGCTCAACCAATGTCAAAGTCAGTTGGATTGAAAACAGCACACTGCGTACCATTATTTCGCCGAACTCTTTCCGCCGTGACTGGAAAAGTGCAGCCTTGCGAAAAGATAAACAGATCTACAACTACACCATCGGCACCAGCAAATATACCTATGACGCGACATCGGATAAGGCGTTATCAACCACGCATATTGAATATCAATATGACGATCAAAATCTGTTAGCCGTGCATCATGCCTTGCTGCAAACCGGTCTGCCGCCACAACCAGTCAAAATTGTTGTAACGCTGCCGATCACCGAATATTACAACCCTGACGATTGTCAGAAAAACGAAAGCAAAATCGCGGCGAAGCGCAAAAATCTAATGCGCGAAATCAGCCTCAATAAAGGCGAGTTATTTGATATTACCGACGTCGAAGTGATGCCGGAAAGTTTACCCGCTGTGCTATCTACACTCATTGGTTCGGGCTGCAGTGAATTCACTAAATCGCTGGTGATCGACTGTGGTGGTACGACGCTTGATATGGGTGTGATCGTGGGTGAATTTGATGATGTGTCCGCTATTTATGGCAATAATGAAATTGGCGTATCCATGGTCACGGATGTAGCAAGAAAAGCATTAGCGGCAGCAGACAGTGACTCCAGTTATCTGGTGGCAAATGAGCTGATTAAGCGACGCGATGACAGTGAATTTGTGAAAGATGTGGTCAATGATGAAAGTCAGATCGCCGTGATCCTCAATAAAATCGACACCAAAATTCACGAACTGGGTGCTCAAGTGGCTTATGAAGCCAAGAAATTTGCCAAGAACCCAAACCGCGTTTATCTGGTCGGTGGTGGCGCACCACTGATTGCTGATGCGATCCAAAAAGCCTATGTCACGCTCGGCGACCGAGTGACCCTCATCAACCACGCACAAACCGCACTGTCACGCGAGATCTGCCTGTATCATGCTGCTGATGCTGTCAAAGAAACCAGCGAGCCGGTATTGGTTGAGGTTGCCGATGAATAATGACGGCGCCAAACGCTTATCGTTATTACTGACACTAAACCCTACGATTTCGGAAGCCGACCGTTTTGCCATCAATACGCTAAAGGCATGGTATCAACAGGCGAAACAGAGTAAGGCGGTGGATGAGGATCT
>CAIZDF010000498.1 GCA_903931645.1 uncultured Tolumonas sp. | reverse complement strand
GACTTCTACTACTGGGATATCTCTGGCCCAGGTGCAGGTCTGGAAAATGTTGACACCGGCTTTGGTAAATTCTCTGCTGCAGTAACTCGTGACACCGAAACAGGTGGTTCCAGTGCATTTATTAATGGCACTACTAAAACCAAAGATACCAACAACGATATCTTCGATTTACGTTTAGCCAGCTTAGCCACCAACCCAGGTGGCACACTGGAACTGGGCGTTGATGTTGGTCATGCCAATACCGCCAAAGATTACACCTTAGCGGATGGCGCATCTAAAAATGGCCAGATGTTTACGGCGGAACACACGCAAAGCGTGATGGGTGGTTTCAATAAATTCGTCGTGCAATATGCCACTGACTCCATGACCTCTTGGAATAACGGCCATGCACAAGGTTCCCAGACCAGCAACAAAGGCGACATGGTACGCGTGATCGATCACGGCGCTATCAGCCTGAATGACAAATGGGAAATGATGTACGTTGGTTTGTATCAGGATACCAATCTGGATAACAACAACGGCAGCACTTGGTACAGCGCGGGTATCCGTCCGATGTATAAATGGACGCCGATCATGAGTACCTTGCTAGAAACCGGTTTTGACCACGTCAAAGATCAGGCATCTGGTGAAACCAACCACCAGTACAAAGTGACCTTAGCGCAACAATGGCAAGCCGGTAACAACATCTGGGCTCGTCCAGCGATCCGTCTGTACACCACTTATGCGAAATGGAACGAGAAATTCGGTACCAGTAGCAGCAGTCTGGCCGACGATAATCAGCTGACCTTCGGCGCACAATTCGAAGCTTGGTGGTAAAACTTCAGTTGTAGCCTCATCAAACCGGCTCTGTGGAGCCGGTTATGTCCGTTCCTTTATCGCTGTTTGTAAGGATCTCTTATGAAACACTCTGCGCTCGCTCTCTGCCTTTCTCTGACGCTGACCAGCCTCTCCGCCTTCGCAACTGATTCTTCTGCGGCGCCCTCACTCACCACGGCGCAGTTGCAAACCATACACTGGCAACCGATCGCGATTGGACAAACGCAGGAGTTTGATCTGACCAGTGCCGGACAAACCGCAACCTTTACCGATGCCAGTGGCAAAGTGCTGGCACTACAATTACCCGCCGACCATGGTGCGCTGACCATCCAAGTACGCAGTCTGATCGAGGGTAAACAGGTGTTTGCCCCCAACGTGCTAGTATTGGACCAACAACAACGTCCTGCCGCATTTTACCCCAGCAACCAGTTCAGTTATCAACCAGCCTCGCTGCTGACCGGCGATCGTCTGGAAAGTACGCTGAAGCTTTCACCAGCGCCAGGGCAAAAAAGTATCTATCTGCTGGTTTACACGACCCCGCGGGATTTACAGCAGCAGACTGTCTTGCAAGGCGCATCAAAAGCCTATGCCAAAGCCACCGGCAACCAGCCGCCAGATATTCCCGATCCAGTTGCACAACACGCCAACAGTGGTCAGCTTAGTCTGAAAATCAGCGCCGAACGCACCAACGACACGATTAGTATCGGCAATAATGACACCACTGCCATAGCGACGCCGCTCACTGCCAACAATACACCAGCCGCAGCTGAGAAAACGGCAACCACAGCGGCTTTGTTACCAGCCACTGAAAATTACTTTAATCAGCAGATCCGCCAAGCACTCAAAGCCGGTGATCTATCGCAAGCCTTAACCCTGCTGCAAGAAGCCGAACGACTGGGTTCTACATCCGCCCGCACTACCTTCATGGATAATGTGCAGCCACGCCATTAAACAATGTACCCCGCGTAAAACGGCCTGCTGATGCAGGCCTATCTACCGAAAAGCCCGCCGCTTCGCAAAAATACACTATCAGGATTTCTTCATGCCCCGACTCAAGGCATTATTCACCGTCTAACGGTGTAATAAGATCATTCCACCAGCAAAAACAAGCAGTAAGGAGCCAGGTATGGCGGGAGTTATCCTGCGTAACGTCAGTAAAACCTTCGGCGATGTCACCATTTCCAAAGACATCAGTCTCGATATTAACGACGGTGAATTCGTGGTCTTTGTTGGCCCGTCCGGCTGTGGCAAATCAACTTTACTGCGCATGATCGCCGGTCTGGAAGATATCACTTCAGGTGATTTACTGATTGGTGAACAACGCATGAATGACGTTCCGCCTGCCGAGCGCGGTGTCGGCATGGTGTTCCAATCCTATGCGCTCTATCCGCATCTGAGCGTAGCTGACAATATGTCGTTTGGGCTAAAACTGGCTGGCACTAATAAAGCTGAAATAACCCAGCGGGTACAACAGGCTGCCGATATTTTGCAACTGGGCGCCTTACTCGAACGCCAGCCGAAAGCACTGTCCGGCGGACAACGGCAGCGGGTTGCCATCGGTCGTACCCTAGTAGCAGAACCACATGTATTCCTGCTCGACGAACCGCTGTCCAATCTGGATGCCGCGT
>CAIZDF010000497.1 GCA_903931645.1 uncultured Tolumonas sp. | reverse complement strand
CTGAGGACATATTGATGAATATCGGTAAAAATGAAATCGTTGTTGAACTGAATGATGTCAACAAGTGGTATGGCGAATTCCATGTTCTCAAGAACGTTTGCCTGCGTGTGCAAAAAGGTGAAAAAATCGTTGTTTGCGGACCATCAGGCTCCGGTAAATCAACCATGATCCGCTGCATTAACCGTCTGGAAGAACACCAGCAAGGCGACATCATTGTTAAAGGCACGCCGTTAACTAACGATCTGAAAAACATTGAAAGTGTGCGTCGTGAAGTAGGTATGGTGTTCCAGCACTTCAACCTGTTCCCGCATCTCACTGTGCTGGAAAACTGCTGTCTGGCACCAATGTGGGTGCGTAAAATTCCACGTAAAGAAGCCGAAGCAGCGGCGATGAAATATCTGGAACGTGTACATATTCCAGATCAAGCACTGAAATATCCTGGTCAGCTTTCTGGTGGTCAACAGCAGCGTGTGGCGATTGCCCGTAGTCTGTGTATGAACCCGGAAATTATGCTGTTCGATGAACCAACCTCAGCACTCGACCCTGAAATGGTGAGTGAAGTGTTGGATGTAATGATCGAACTGGCAAAAGAAGGTATGACCATGTTGTGTGTAACCCATGAAATGGGTTTTGCGCGCAAAGTGGCAGACCGCGTTATCTTCATGGATAAAGGCCAGATTGTTGAAGAAAATACGCCTGAAGAGTTCTTTAATAATCCGCAATCTGATCGTGGTCGTTTGTTCCTGAGTCAAATCCTGCAGCATTAATCAGCAAAGATTAAATGACGAAGCCGCTCAATCGAGCGGCTTTTTTTACAGCTACATTTTTACTAGTAAAAATTAACTTACCCGATAAACTCGGACTTCATACGGTTGTAATAACAAGCGATTTACGGCTGTGTGCGGTAACACTGCGTAGTTATTCAGCCACAGATGATCATGATAGAGCTTAAATTCCTCATGATGATATAGCGCTTCGTGATCATTCATGTTGCAGATAATCACCACTTTCTGCGAATTCAATGTCCGTGTATACGCATAAATTTGCGGGTCATCGGCCATCAATAATTCATAGTTACCGTATACCAGCGCTGATTCCGCTTTACGCAGACGGATCATCTGGCGATAGAAATTAAGCACTGAATCTGGTTGTGCTTCCTGTTGCTGCACGTTGATCGTGGTGTAGTTCGGGTTCACCTTCAACCACGGTTTGGCGGTGGAGAAACCCGCATTGGCGGTGGCATCCCACTGCATCGGAGTTCGTGCGTTATCGCGAGAGGTCAGCGACAACCAACCGAGAATGGTTTCATCCGTCATGCCTTCTTTTTTCATGCTGTGATAACGGTTTTTTGACCAAACATCATCAAAATCCTCAATGGATGAGAATTTGGTATTCGTCATACCGATCTCTTGCCCCTGATAAATAAAAGGGGTACCTTGCATCAGGAAATACATGGCCGCTATCGCTGTTGCACTCTCACGCCAGTAGCGATCGGTATTACCCCATTTAGAGATAACGCGTGGAATGTCGTGGTTCTCGACATACAGCGCATTCCAGCCTTTACCGTGAAGTTCTTCTTGCCAGCGGGTGAAGATTTTCTTCAATTCACACAGGTTCAACGGGCTGGTGGGGTCGCCTTCCCATAATTTCACATGTTCAAACTGGAATATCATATTTAAGCGATTGTGACGTTCTGCCACCCATTCATCCGATTGGAGAGCGGAGACACCATTGGCTTCACCCACGGTCATGATGTCGTAATGCGCGAAGGTGTTTTTGCACATATCGTCGAGATAATCGAGCACACCATCTGCATTGAGATGCTTATCGAAAGAGGGCACATATTCCAGACCATTCGGGTTGGGCATATCGGTCAGGCCGTCTTCTTTTTTCATATGGCTGATGGCATCAATACGGAAACCATCAATGCCTTTGTTCAGCCACCAATGCATCATGTCATAGACGGCTTTACGCACATCCATGTTGTCCCAGTTCAGATCGGGCTGGCGGCTGGAGAACAAATGCATGAAATATTGATCCGTTAATTCATCTTTTTTCCAGGCAGAACCTTTAAAAATGCTTTCCCAGTTATTCGGTTCTCTGCCATCTTTGCCATCGCGCCAGATATACCAATCGCGTTTGGGATTATCTTTCGAGGATCGAGATTCCAGAAACCAAGGGTGATCATCACTGGTGTGGTTTACCACTAAATCGAGGATCAAGCGCATACCACGGCTATGTACTTCACTGAGCAGACGATCGAAGTCGGCCATGGTGCCGAAGTCATCCATGATGACTTGATAGTCACTGATATCGTAACCGTTATCATCGTTCGGTGATTTGTACATCGGACAAATCCAGATGACATCAATACCTAAGTTTTTCAGATAATCCAGCTTACTGGTGATGCCATTAAGATCGCCGATGCCATCGCCGTTGGAATCCATAAAACTGCGCGGGTAGATCTGATAAGCAACCGCTTCTTTCCACCAGCGTTGAGTAACTTGTTTGCTCATAACATTAATCCCTAATTGCCAAATTTATGCGCCAAATTCATGCCACTGGTTGCTTATAGGCAACAGCAAAAGATTCATAAGGTTGTAGGGTGATTTCATCTGTCAGGCTGTGGTGTGATTGATAGTTACTGATCAGGCTCTGACCTTTGATGTACTGAACCTCAGCGGGTAACGACAAGATGACTTTTTTCGCGCTGAAGTTATTGAGCACGACGATGCGGTCATCATCTTGCGCCCGTAAATAAGCAAAGACGTCAGGATGATCTTCCAGCAACGGGATATATTGCCCGTAGGTCATGATCGGCTGTTCTTTACGTAGTTTGATCAATTTCTGGTAGTGGAAGAAGACCGAATCGGGTTCATTCAGTGCGGCTTGCACATTGATTTCGGTGTAATTCGGGTTCACTTTCAGCCATGGTTTGGCGGTGCTGAAACCGGCATTGATTTCATTATTCCACTGCATCGGCGTGCGGGCATTATCGCGGCCGTTTGCGTAGATCCCTTCCATCATTTTTTCATGTGGTACGCCAGCGGCAGTGCGCTCGTAATACAGATTCAACGATTCGATATCTTGATAATCATCAATCGAATCAAAGCGCACGTTCGTCATTCCAATTTCTTCACCTTGATAGACGTAAGGCGTGCCTTTGAGGAAGTGCAGGGCGGTTGCCAGCATCTTGGCCGATTCCACGCGGAATTCACCGGTATCACCATATTTAGACACCGCGCGTGGCAAGTCGTGGTTATCCCAGAACAGGGAATTCCAGCCATTATCTGCCAGCTCGGTTTGCCATTTGGTGAAGACTTTTTTCAGTTTGATCAGATCGAAGGCTTGTGGCTCCCATTTACCATGCTGCGGGTGCCAGCCGATGGTGATGTGTTCAAACTGGAATACCATCGATAGTTCATTACGTGCTGGATCAGAATACAGTTTGGCGATCTCTGGTGTGGCGCTCCAGGCTTCACCAACGGTCAGGGCATCACGATGTCCGAAGGTGGCTTTATTCATTTCCTGCAATAATGGATGCAGTCGGGCACCATTCGCCATGACTTTTTGATCGATCTCTTTGCCGATCAGATCGATAACGTCCATGCGGAAGCCACCGATGCCTTTATCCAGCCACCAGTTCATCATGTTGTGCACTTCTGCCTGCACTTTGGAGTTTTCCCAGTTCAGATCGGGCTGGCGTTTGGAAAATTGGTGGAAATAATAGTCGCCAGTGGTGGCATCAAACTCCCAGCCGCTACCGCCGAAGTAGGAGTGAAAATCGTTCGGTGCAGAGCCGTCAGCTTGTGGCTGGCGCCAGATGTAATAATCCCGGTAGGGGTTGTCTTTGGATTTTTTGGCTTCAACGAACCATGGGTGTTCATCGGAAGTATGGTTAACCACTAAATCCATCACAATCTGGATATCGCGTTGTTTCGCTTCCGCGATCAGATTTTCCATCTCAGCCAAAGTGCCGAATTCGGCGGCGATATCCTGATAATCAGAGATGTCATAACCGTTATCGTCCATGGGCGATTTATAAACGGGGGACAACCAGATGATATTAATCCCCAGTTGCTGTAAATAATCGAGTTTGCTGATAATACCGGCGATATCACCGATACCATCATTATTGGCATCGCAGAAGCTGCGTGGGTAAATTTGATACACCACCGCGTTATGCCACCATTTTTTAGCTAATACTTTATTGTCCATCATGCACGGCCTGTTAATTTCGTAATGGAAACCAGAGAAATTGATTAATGTTTGTTTTGTGTCGAGCTCAGACGTTGGAACGCATTACCGTCACCATCAAATAAGTAGCAATGTTCTACTGGTAACTGCACGCCAACTGTTTGTCCGGCAGAAATGACCGAACGTTCCGCATTGCGCACGACCCATGGCTCGCTGGCATTACCGTTGTCGAGATAGAGGTAGGTTTCGTTACCCATGTGCTCAACAAACATCACGTTGGCCTGATATTGCGATTCCTGCACATTGCCCCACAGAATATGCTCCGGGCGGATACCTAAATTGACACTCTGACCTTCTGCATGGCGAGGTGTGCTGATCGGCAGCACTAATTGTTTGCTGTTATCCAGACGCACTACGCTTTCTGTCTCTCCTGATTGAACCAGACTGGCGGGGATCAAATTCATTTTTGGGGAACCGATAAACTGCGCAACAAACTCATTGGCCGGGTGGTCATACAACTCCAGTGGTGTACCGACTTGCTCGATGTTGCCTTTGTTCAGCACCACAATACGATCGGCCAGAGTCATGGCTTCCACCTGATCGTGGGTAACATAGATGATAGTCGAGCCCAGACGTTTATGCAGATTAGCGATCTCCATGCGCATCTGAACGCGCAGCGCGGCATCTAAGTTCGACAGCGGTTCGTCAAACAGGAACAATTTCGGCTCACGGGCAATGGCGCGACCAATCGCAACACGCTGACGTTGGCCACCGGAGAGATCTTTCGGGCGACGCTGCAACAACGGCTCTAATTGCAGAATGCGCGCACTGTTTTGTACTTTCGCGTCGATCTCTTCTTTTGATTTACCGGCCAGTTCCAGACCAAACGCCATGTTTTGATAAACGCTCATGTGCGGATAAAGCGCGTATGACTGGAACACCATGCCGATACCACGTTCGGAAGGGGTATCGTCGTTCACATAGGTGCCATCGATATACATGCTGCCAGCGGAGATATCTTCCAGACCGGCGATCATGCGCAACAGGGTCGATTTACCGCAACCAGACGGGCCAACAATCACGATGAATTCGCCGCTATTGACCTGCAGATCGAGTGATTTAATGACCTGCGCGTGTTCGCTGTAACGTTTGTTTAATTTCTCTAATCTTAAATGAGACATGGCTTTACATCCTGTACTGTGGGGCGTTCCCGTGAGGAACACCATTAATCACAAAAGTTCGTTCAGATAATCGGGCTGATGCGGCGTTAGCCTTTCACCGCACCGCTGGTCAACCCGCTGACAATGCGTTTCTGGAAAATCAGTACCATCACAATAATCGGCAGCGTCACCACAACCGAGGCGGCCATGATGTTGCCCCAAGGCAATTCAAACTGAGATGCCCCCTGTAACATGCCGATAGCGACTGGCACAGTGCGTTGTTCATTGGAGATAATGAACGTCAGTGCGAACATGAATTCATTCCAGGCCCCAATGAAGGCCAGCAGACCAGTAGTGACCAGCGATGGCCCCATGATGGGCGCGAAAATCCGGCTGATGATGACCCACAAACCAGCACCATCCACGATGGCTGCTTCTTCCAATTCGACTGGTAGTGATTTCATAAATGTGGTCAGTACCCACACCGTAAATGGCAGTGAAAAGGTGGTGTAAGAGAGGATCAGCGCACCCAGTGAGTCATACAAACCAAGGAACCGTACCAGCTCAAACATACCAGACAGCACCGCTACCTGAGGGAACATAGAGACGCACAGGATGGTGAACAGGATGTATTTACGACCTTTGAACTTGATACGAGCCAGTGCAAAGGCCGCGGTAATGGACACCAGTAGGCAGATCCCAACCGTCACTGAGGCGACGATGAATGAGTTCAGCAGACTACGGGCAATACCATTCACCATCAGCGCATTCACGTAGTTTTCCCAATGGAACGACGTTGGCAGATAGTTAGTCAGAAACAACTCCTGACCAGTACGCAGTGATGTCAGGATGGCGTTATAAAACGGGAACACACAGATCACACTGACCAGCGCTGCAGCAGCATAAATCAACGTCTGGTGAGTAATATGGCGTTGGCGACGAGTTAATTTCATTATTTGTTCTCCTTGCCTTCGTCATTCATACGGCCGATGTAGAGGAAGCAGGCCGCGATACCAGCAACCATCATGAATACCAAAACGGAAGCGGCAGAACCGGAACCCATTTGCTGATAAGAGACCATCTGTTCACGGGCATAACCAGAAATAGAGATGGTGGCTTCACTGTTGGAGGTGAGCACATAAATCAGGTCGAACACACGCAAAGCATCCATGACCCGGAAGATCAGCGCCACAATCATGGCGGGCATAATCAACGGCAGGGTGATGCGGGTGAAACGTTGCCATGCAGTAGCACCATCGACACGACCGGCTTCATAGAGATCGGACGGGATCATCTGCAAGGCTGCCAGCAACATAAGCGCCATGAATGGCACGGTTTTCCACACATCAGCAAAAACCACCGCCCACATAGAAAGATTCGCTTCCGCGATCCATGCCAGTGGTTCATGGATGATACCAACGCGCGTCAGCAGATCGTTGATCACACCGTATTGATCGTGGAACATCCAGCCCCACATCTTGGCAGTCACGATAGTCGGAATGGCCCATGGCACCAGAATGGCTGCACGAACCAAGCCTTGCCCGCGGAATTTCTGGTTCATTAGTAATGCCAGCAACATACCGAAGAACAATTCAAACGAGACAGAAATACCGGTAAACCAGAGTGTATTTAATACCGCTTTCCACCATAGTGGGTCAGCTAATACGCCAAAGCTTTGACCATCAGCCCAAGATAGATAGTTATCAAAGCCGACCATGTTATAAACATCTGGGGTATCTAATGCGGCGTCAGTAAAGCTGTAAAACAGGGTGCGCAGTAATGGCCAGCCTGCCACCGATGCCAGCAGGATCAGTGCCGGTGCAATCAAGATCCAAGCGGCGCGGCTACGACGTTGTTGCAGACTACGTTTTTTCTTTTGAGGAATAACTTCGTTTTGCAGCGTTGCCTTCGAGCTTCTTCCCTTGGAAGGCAATGATTCGGAATGGTGGTTCATCATCAACGTTTACTCCTTGTGGTTCGAAAGCAGAACAGCAGTGCTGCCCCGAGATCAGGGCAGCACTATCATGCTTACTTCCACTCTTTACCTTTGATGCGTTTCAGTTTGCTATCCAGATCGGCCACTGCTTTTTCACCAGTCGTACGACCGCTCAACACGTCATAGGCCGCATTGAAAACAGCTTTCGATACTTTCGGGAACTGAGACTTGGTTTCAACTGCCGGACGAGGAACTGCAGAGGCGAAGACATCCTTGAATTCAGCCAGATAAGGTGCAGAGGCCATGACTTCAGGATCTTGATACACGTCTAACCGAGATGGCGCGACGCCCACTGTTTTGAACTGCATCTTTTGTGATTCAGCATCAGTCAGAATGCGGATTAGCTGAATAGCTGCATCAGGGTGTTCAGTGTAAGCACTAACCGCCCATTGCCAGCCACCCAGAGTCGCTGCATGCTGACCATCTGCACCGCCTTTCGGCACTGGAATAACACCGACATTACCTTTAATCGGACTGGTTGGATCTTGTGCCAGTACATAGGCATATGGCCAGTTACGCATGAAGGCGGCATCGCCGTTCTGGAATACAGCACGGGACTCTTCTTCCATATATCCCAATACACCTTTCGGTGAAATGGTACCGATCCAGCCTGCTGCAGTATTCAAGGCTTTGGCGGCCTGAGGGTTATTCACGGTGACTTTGCCATCTTTATCAACGAATGTGCCGCCGTTATAAGAAGCAATCCATTCCATCGCATCACAAGTCATACCTTCATAAGCTTTACCTTGGAAGACAAAACCCCAGAAGTTTTTCTTACCGGCGTCGCGTTCGCCTTTTTGGATTTTCGCGGCGATACGGGTCAGTTCTTCCCAGGTTTGTGGCGGTTGTTCGTTATATTTAGCCAGTAAGTCTTTGCGGTAATACATGGCACCCGCATCGAGGAAGGCTGGAATGGCTTTCACTTTGCCGTTCACTACGTCGTTGTTCCAGGCAGACTGGAAGAACAGTGGCTGCAGATCTTTGACTTTGTCTGTCAGGTCTAACAAATGTTTATCTAACACACCGAGCCACACGGTGTCGGCTTGGAATACATCGACGGCTTTGCTGTCTTTAGCAGCGAAGATTTGTTGGAATAAACCTAGTTTTTCATCAGATGCGGGAGGTAACTGCACAAACTCCAGTTTGTTGGTGGTCTCTTTTTCAAAGCGGGCTTTGATGTAATCACAGTAGGCTTTACCGGTGCTGGTGCTGGCACATTCCATTTTCAGCGTATCGGCGTGCGCAGTATTCAGTGCGCCAGCAACCAAGGTAGCGATAAGACCCAGGGTGTGTTTTTTCATAGTAACCTCTCGTCATCGTTATTAGAGTATTCAGTCGGATAATCATCCATAAAACATAACCAACTGAATGTGTGATGCTTGAACGAGGGCTATGTTAATGAGGCGAAAGGTCAAAAAGAAATGCTTTATTTTGGCTGTGATATAGAATTAATCTATATCAGGATGTCAGAGAGTGATCATGGATAAGATTTTGCAGCAATTCCTCGAAGTCGCCACTTTACAAAATGTGAGTCATGCAGCGAAAAAACTTTGTTTGAGCCAACCAACATTGACTCACAATATGAAGAAGCTGGAAGAATCACTCGATGTTCAATTGTTTATCCGCACTTCCAACGGCATGAAATTAACGGAATTCGGTGAAGTATTACTGGAACAAACCCGGATCATGCAGCGTATTTATGATAATACGCTGACAAAAATAGAGATGCTGAAAGAACGTCATGAACGGGAATTACGCATCGGCTCTGGTCATGCGTGGTGGTATGTTTTTTTGAAAGATACGATAGCGGCCTATCGCCAAGAGCATCCGGCCGCGAATATCTATATCGATATTGGTAATCATCTGCGATTAATGGATCTGTTATTAAGTGGTGATATTGATCTATTTATCGGCCATGAAATATCGGGGTTGAATAAACGTGCTGGTGTATTGTTTATTCCTCTATTTATTTCACATGATAAAGTTTTTGTCAGAGAAGGGCATCCTCTGAGCTTACGAGCTTGTACGCTGGATGACTTGGTGGAATATCCTACAATTGAAATCACACCGGATGAAATACGCCATGTACATGTCATGGAAGATTTACAGCCGAAAAGATTAGAGCGTACACAACTACATTTAACAGAAAAAATT
>CAIZDF010000496.1 GCA_903931645.1 uncultured Tolumonas sp. | reverse complement strand
GGACACGCTTTGATTAATATCTTGCCATTTTCTCCCTCTATTTCTCGCTCTTTAACATGATCTCTACAAAAGATACCTCCACAATATCGACAATGACTTCTACGGACCAACATACCAAATTCTTTCTTACAACTAGGGAATTCGCATTCTGTAACTGAAGAATCTGGTTTCCATATTATATTTTTAGAACTCGTGCGATCTTCAGATGGGTTGTATTTGTGCCATTCACCTAAGAGTACAGCATGAGCTAAATATGCTGCTAACAACGTTACCCCCCCCTGTTGTCGGCTTGTCACACGAACGAGGCCTACATTTTTAACTCGTCTATTGTAATCGACAGTGCTAGTAATCCCTTGTGTGCCTGTGCCGACAAAATCCTTTGGATTAACAATGAAATTGCCTTTTGCGTCTTTGTTCGCTGCACGATATGCTGGGGGTATATCATCTTCTAAAGCCATACCGTCCTTGCCGAAGTTAATGTCAGCTGGCCTCATCAATAAAGGGCGTGTGTGGAATGGGTTTCTGGAGGATGTTTTTTCCGACTCCAAAGAATTTGTGTAGCCTGTATCTAAAATAGATTGTACTATTTCTGGGTATTGTGTGCTAACCGTTTTAACAGCCTCTTGCGTTGCTGCATTAGCTATTTCGCTACGTTGTTTCATACCCTTAATAAACTGCTCTGCCTGATATATATTATTCTTTAATTGCGAAGCTGCCATTTTCAACCCCATTGTTTGACTTGGAAGCGTTACAGCCTGTTCAAAAGTTGGTGTACCCATAGGGATAACTTTCATATACTGGCAAATTTTCATATAAGCTGCCATAGCCTGTGTGACACTATCACTAGCGTCAACGTCATACATGAATAATTTTTCAATATTGCCTTCTCCTACACGAGCAGCCAAAAAAGCCTCATTTTCATCTATGGATTTATCATGAAGATCTGCTTGTTCCGCGCTAACTACTAATTTTACAGCCTCCTTTAAATAGGCCCCAAAAGGAAGGCAACCCACACCATAATTAATAGCTTGCTCAGCTATTGCTAGCATAACACTTTTGTTAACAGCAGAGTTAGATGTTGCTACTGCGAATGCACTTTGAAGCGTTGGTAGCATAGTAACACTTAGGCTTTCTAAGCCGGGCTTATTGAGACCACTCGCAAAGTCTACTACAGTGTTTTTTGCGCTACTTATCGCCGCAGTAGCCCCAAACATCCCAGTTTGAGATAATCTGTCCGCCGCATCACGGAAGGCACCACTTTGTGCATTTTGGTAGGTTTCTACAAGACCATTTACAATCAGATCTTTATCTATTTTATCAATTGGATATGATGCCATTATTAATTCCCCTCGGTATTAATCTAACTATTAAGATTATTGTATTCAAGAAAAGCATATAAGCAACTTATCGGAAAGTCACCATTTCTCTAAAGATTTTTCCGGGCAACCTACTCGAAAAATCAACAAAATTCTTTGTAATCGTTTCTTCTATATCTGAATTTAAATACACAGTATTGGCCCGTTCCCAACTTCTAATCACACCTCACCATCAATTACGGCCGTACGGCGGAAAAAAATTACATTGGTTTTAACTATACGCTCTTTATTCTATCTCATAAATGTAATTATTAAACTACACTGACTGTCTTAGCTCGTAAGGCGGATTCGCGGTGCGACTGGCATGGTAGTCAGCTAGTTGGTGTAACGACCGTACAGCGGACCAATCTGCAGGGTGGATTCGGAGCGATAGCGCCT
>CAIZDF010000495.1 GCA_903931645.1 uncultured Tolumonas sp. | reverse complement strand
GCTGCTAAAACAACAGAGCCCCTTATCGGGGCTCTGTTTTAGTCTTAATTTTCGCCGTTATATAGCTCTAAATCGGCAGTGGCTTCACTCCACTCGCGATCAGCTTTGGCATCGTCATTACGCAGGTTGTTCAGGAATGCTAGGTAATCATCATTGATATCGCCGGTAATGTATTTGCCATTAAAGACCGATGTTTCAAATTGTTTGATTTCCGGGTTGCATTCACGCACTGCCGCTTCCAAATCACTTAAGTCTTGGAAGATCAGACCATCAGCGCGGATCAGCTGACAGATCTCATTCACTTCACGGCCATAAGCAATCAGTTCGCTGGCTACTGGCATGTCGATACCGTACACGTTAGGGAAACGAATTTCCGGTGCAGCTGAAGCAAAATAAACTTTCTCTGCACCCGCTTCACGCGCCATATCCACGATCTGTGCGGAAGTAGTACCACGCACAATCGAGTCATCCACTAGCAACACGTTTTTGCCTTTGAATTCAGACGAGATCGCGTTCAGTTTATTGCGCACTGATTTCTTACGCTGGGTTTGACCCGGCATGATGAAGGTACGACCGATATAACGGTTTTTCACAAAACCCTGACGGTATGGCTTATTCAGGATCTGAGCAATTTCCAGCGCGATATCGCAGGAAGTTTCCGGGATCGGGATCACGACATCGATATCCAGATCTTTCCAATCACGCGCAATTTTCGCACCCAGTTTCTGGCCCATATGCACGCGAGCGGCATACACAGAAACTTTATCGATGAACGAATCAGGACGAGCAAAATAAACGTATTCGAAAATACATGGGCAATGATCTGGATTATGCGCACACTGTTTGGTCGACAGTTCGCCTTTTGCAGAAATGTATACAGCTTCACCTGGTGCTACATCACGCATCACTTCAAAGCCTTGTACATCCAACGCTACGCTTTCAGAAGCGACCATGTATTCGTAACGGCCAGTGTCTTCAGATGCACGACGACCCAGCACCAACGGACGAATGCCGTTTGGATCGCGGAACGCCAGCAGACCATGACCAATGATCACAGCCACTACCGCATATGCACCGCGGATCTGCGCATGTACACGGCTGACTGCAGCAAAAACTTCTTCCGCAGATAAATCGGTGCCTACTGTTTTATCCAGCTCATAAGCAAAGGTATTCAGCAGCACTTCCGAATCAGAAGTCGTATTGATGTGACGGCGAGTTTGTTGGGTTTGCAAATCGCGCAGTTCTTTAGCATTGGTCAGGTTACCGTTATGGGCCAGCGCAATACCAAATGGAGAGTTGACGTAAAATGGCTGTGCTTCTGCGGCACTGGAACTACCGGCAGTCGGATAACGCACGTGTCCGATACCGATATTGCCTTTCAGACGTTGCATATGACGTGTTTCGAATACGTCTTTAACGAGGCCATTGGCTTTACGCTGCTTGAACGTGTTATCACTGATAGTCACGATCCCTGCGGCGTCCTGCCCGCGGTGTTGTAACACCGTCAGTGAATCATATAAGGCCTGGTTGACAGGGCTGGTGCCAACAATGCCGACAATACCACACATCTCTTCTCTTCCTCGAAATGCCAATAATCACTTAATAAAACTTGATGAGTGTTTCATGAACTCAAAGAACCAGTTCACCACTACACCAAATTCTGGAATAAGTATGGATTGCTTCCACCAAATTGCATCATGAGCACTGGTAAAAGTATCCATAAAGAACAGCAACGCACTAACAATTAATACGCCACGAATTGCGCCAAAACAAATACCGAGCACGCGATCAGTGCCCGATAATCCCGTCTTATTCACCAACACACTAACAACATAGTTAACGATGGCACCCACAATCAGTGTTGCCACGAACAGCACGGCAATCGCCATACCATTACGAACCATGCTATCGGAAACAGAGGTGAAATAGACGGCTAGATCGCCAAAGAAACGACTGGCGACAAAGAAAGCAGCAAACCAGGTGACGAGTGAAAGGGCTTCTTTAACGAAACCACGGATCAGACTGATCAGGGATGATAAACCAATCACCGCCAGAATTGCATAATCAATCCAGACCACATGAACTCCCTGTACTCACTAAACTGGCGCGCATTTTAACAGAGAGCATGAGGCATTGCTTGCAAAATATGGTGAACTGGAAAGCAGCAATAAAATTGTCATACACCCGCGTTAGCATGACCGGCATCACACTATTTAATCAGGAATGATCATAGTGATTACCGAACTCGACGTCATTATGGCGCGGTGTCAGATCCAAACTTTGTTTCAGCCTATTTTTGATAATGTACAACGTCAGGTGCTCGGTTATGAAGCATTAAGCCGCGGGCCTTCAGATAGTTTATTACATTCGCCTTTGGAACTATTTCGCCAATCAGAATTAGAAGGGCGACAAGCCGAGCTTGAGCTGCTGTGTGTCTCATTGGCAATGAAACGCTTTGTGACACAACAACTGAACGGCAAATTATTTGTCAATATATCCCCTTCGGTATTGCTAACTCTGGGTATTGATCCGCTGTTACAAGCAACCCAGCAAGCTCGCCTATCGCCAAGCTTAGTCGTCATTGAGTTAACTGAAAATCACCCTGCTGCCTCTGGTGACGATATTATCGAGATGGTGAAGTCATTAAAAGAAAATGGCTTTATGGTCGCGATTGATGATTTGGGTGCGGGCAACTCAGGGCTACGTTTATGGTCAGAATTACGCCCTGATTTTGTCAAACTGGATATTTATTTTGCCGCCAACATTGATAGCGATGGCACTAAACGCCAGTTCGTCGCCAGTCTGTGTGATCTCGCCGGTAAACTCGGCTGCAAGATGATTTTGGAAGGTGTTGAGCGTAAAGAGGAATATCAGGTCGCCCGCCAAATTGGCATCCAGTATTGTCAGGGTTATCTGTTTGGCAAACCCGCCGTCATTCCCGCACCTTTCCCGGCAGAGTTACTGGTCGACAGTGAGGAATCACGTCAGGCAACAGCCCCGCTACGTGAGTTAGTGGTACAGCTCCCGCCTATCTCACCGGATGTGAATGGCATGAATGCCATGGAGTTGTTTCGTAAACAACCCGACGCTAACTGCTACCCAGTGTTAGATGCACAAGGTACACCATTAGGCATCTTGAAACGCCATACGTTACTGCGTCATTTTGCCGAGCAATTTGGCCATTCACTGTATGCCAAAGCACCGGTCGCCAAACTGATGGATAAACCCATCATAGTCGATGTGAATCAATCGTTGCTGAAAGTCAGCCAATTACTGGTCGAACATGAAGAAGAAGAGGAATTAGACGCCTGGTTCGTCATTTGTGAAGACGGTAAATATCTGGGTCTGGGACGCTTACGCGATCTGATGCGCAAACTAACCCAATACAAGCTTACTATGGCGCGTTATGCCAACCCGCTGACCTTGTTACCCGGCAATGTACCGATCCAGCGCGCCATCGAAAAAGGCTTACAGGAAAACAAACCCTTCCTGCTGGCATATTGTGATCTGAATGATTTCAAACCCTACAATGATGTTTGTGGCTATGAACGCGGCGATATGATGATCAAGCTGGTCGCCAGATTGTTACGGCAGTATTTTGGCCAACAACATAATTTCATCGGCCATCTGGGTGGTGACGATTTTATTTTGTTATTACAACAAGATGAATGGATCACGCCCATTAAAGAGCTGCAAGCAGAGTTCCGCCGACAACGTCTGCACTATTATCGCAATGAAGACATCATCAATAACGGTATTTACAGTAAAGATCGGGATGGTAATCCACGAAAATTCCCACTGGTCGACTTATCGGTTGGGGTCTTCCCTTACACACCCGATCTGTCTTTAACTGCCAGCCAGGTGAGTACGACGTTAAGCACGGCCAAACATCGCGCCAAAGGAACCCCTGGGCATCTTTATTGTCTGGATAATCAGCGTTTTGATTTCTC
>CAIZDF010000494.1 GCA_903931645.1 uncultured Tolumonas sp. | reverse complement strand
TGCTGGCGTCAGTTTGCATCTGGATGATTTTGGCACGGGCTATTCGTCACTGGCTCGTTTACGCGATCTGCCCTTTGATACCGTCAAATTAGATCGCTCCTTTGTCATGTTACTGGCGGAAGGTGATGCATCGCTGTCGCAGGCAGTGTTTGATATGGCAACCAGTATGCATATGGAGCTGATCGCAGAGGGGGTAGAAAATCAGACGGAATATGAAAAATTGCAGCAGATCGGTTACCGGCAGATGCAGGGTTTTATGTTTGCTTACCCCATGCCAGCAGCGGATTTAGTGCAGTGGTTGGATAGCTCGCATGAGATGCCAGTGGCATTAAAAGGTTAAATGGGACGCTATAACAGCCTAATCCATTGATATTGGTTTAGGCTGTTATAGAGGTTGGAAGGTCAGCGATCAGACCTTAATGTCCTATTGTTTACGTGCCAACTTGGCGATTTTTTTCTGCAAACTGGCAGCTACATCGGCAGACTCTTCAATAACACCAGCTTCTTCCTGTAACGGGAATACCGCCACCGCGATGCCATCTTCTTCCATGCCTTTCACCCAGCGATCGAACCACACTTGTAGCGGGATAGCGAATGGCTGGCTCTTATTCCAGTCATCAACTGCCCAGGCTTTAGCGTAATCAGGGTGTGGCCAAACCGGAATACAGTCGTCACCGTCGGCGGTTAGCAGCATGCAGCCTTCATCGTCTTTCAGGATCCAGACTTCTTTATTCTCAACAACTTGTTGCAGGAAATGTTCATAACGCTGATCGGCATCGAGTGCCAGTGTTGCCTGATATTCTTCTGGAGTTAATGTGTAGGTCATAGTGGCCTCTCAATGCACTAGAAATAGTATTAAAAATAGAAAAAACCCATGCGATTTAACACCGCACGGGTTTTTACTTGGATGATGATATACCGTTTTGATGTGTATTTCAGAACGGAATGTCGTCGTCGAAATCCATTGGGGGTTCGTTATAGGTTGGCTGCTGTGCTGCTGGCGCGGGTGCATAACCACCTTGTGGCGCAGCTTGTTGCGGCGCATAACCTGGGTTGGTACCACCCTGCGGTGCGGCAGCTGGTGCAGATGGGCGACCCCAGTTACCTTGTTGAGGCTGTGACTGCTGTGCCGGAGCACCCATGTTGCCACCCTGTGGTGCGCCTGCGCCACGACCATCCAGCATCTGCATTTCGTTAGCGATGATTTCGGTGGTGTAACGTTTCTGGCCTTGCGGATCTTGCCATTCACGGGTTTGCAGACGACCTTCCAGATAAACTTTCGAGCCTTTACGCAGATATTCACCAGCGATTTCAGCCAGACGACGGTACAGCACGATACGATGCCATTCAGTACGCTCCTGCATTTGACCTTGCTGGTCTTTCCAGCTTTCGCTGGTGGCAACAGTGATATTGGCTACTGCATTGCCGTTTGGCATGTAGCGCACTTCCGGGTCTTGCCCCAGATTGCCAACGATAATGACTTTATTCACGCCTCTGGCCATGATCTGCTCCGTAAAAAGTTCGAATTCTCTAACCGCCTATCTTAGCAATAATCACCGTTAAAGTCAGATCGACAGCTATGACAGGGCACAAATAGTTTGCAGCGTAGACATTAACATATTTGCAGCAATACTGGCTATTCATCCAGTGCTGGCTATGCGATACTGACATTTTGATGCAGTTCACAGTTGGCTCTCTATGGACAAAATCGAGATCCGGGGCGCACGTACCCATAATCTGAAAAATATCAATCTGACGCTGCCGCGCGACAAGCTCATCGTCATCACCGGCCTCTCCGGTTCCGGCAAATCATCGCTCGCGTTTGATACGTTGTATGCCGAAGGGCAACGCCGTTATGTCGAATCGCTGTCGGCATACGCCCGCCAGTTCTTAAGCCTGATGGAAAAACCGGACGTCGATCATATCGAAGGGCTGTCGCCCGCGATCTCGATTGAACAGAAATCGACATCGCATAATCCGCGTTCCACCGTCGGCACGATCACCGAAATTTATGACTACCTGCGTCTGCTCTATGCGCGGGTGGGTGAACCGCGCTGCCCCGATCATGACTTGCCGCTGGCGGCACAGACCATCAGCCAGATGGTTGATCGGGTGTTGGCTGAGCCGGAAAATCGCAAAATGATGATTCTGGCGCCAGTAGTGCGCAACCGTAAAGGTGAGCACAAACAGCTGCTGGAAAATCTGTCGGCGCAAGGTTACATCCGTGCCCGGATTGACGGCGAAGTGTGTGATTTATCTGATCCACCGACGCTGGAGCTGCAAAAGAAGCACACCATTGAAGTGGTGGTCGACCGCTTTAAAGTGCGTGATGACCTGCAACTACGCTTGGCGGAATCGTTCGAAACGGCGCTGACCTTATCGGGCGGGCTGGTGTATGTCGCGGATATGGACGATGACAAAGCGCACCCGCTGATTTTTTCGGCCAATTTTGCCTGTCCGGAATGTGGTTATTCGCTGAGTGAACTGGAACCTCGGCTGTTCTCGTTTAATAACCCGGCGGGTGCCTGCCCGACCTGTGATGGGCTGGGGGTGCAGCAATATTTTGATCCGCACAAAGTGGTGACTAACCCTGAGTTAAGTCTCTCGGGTGGGGCGATCCGGGGTTGGGATAAGCGTAGTTTTTATTACTTTCAGATGCTGAAATCGGTCGCTGAACACTACAAGTTTGATCTGGATGAACCCTATGACGCATTGACGCCACAAGCGAAAAAAGTGGTGTTGCATGGCAGCGGGCATACCCAGATCGAATTCCGTTACATGAACGATCGCGGTGATGTGGTGGTGCGTAATCATGCCTTTGAAGGCGTGTTACACAATATGGAACGCCGCTACCGCGAAACGGAATCCAACAGCGTGCGAGAAGAGCTGGCGAAATATATTGCCAATCAGCCGTGCCCAAGCTGTAACGGCAGCCGTTTGCGACAGGAAGCGCGCCACGTGTATGTGGCGAAAACGACGTTGCCGCAAGTGGCCGAGATGTCGATTGGTGAAACGTTAAGTTTCTTCCAGAATCTGGCCTTAGATGGTCAGCGTGCGCAAATCGCCGAAAAAATCTTAAAAGAGATCATTGAGCGGCTGGGTTTTCTGGTCAATGTCGGCCTGAATTACCTGTCACTGTCACGTTCGGCGGAAACGCTGTCCGGTGGGGAAGCGCAGCGTATCCGTCTGGCGAGCCAGATCGGTGCCGGTCTGGTTGGTGTGATGTATGTGCTGGATGAGCCGTCGATCGGTTTGCATCAACGCGATAATGAACGTCTGCTCGGTACCTTATTCCACCTGCGGAATCTGGGTAATACCGTGATTGTGGTCGAGCATGATGAAGATGCGATCCGCAGTGCCGATTATGTGGTCGATATCGGGCCAGGTGCTGGTGTGCACGGTGGTGCGATTGTGGCACAAGGTACACCTGCGGAAGTGATGGCCAACCCGGATTCGCTGACCGGTGAATATCTGTCGGGTCGGCAGAAAATTCAGGTGCCGGGACAACGTCGCCCGATTGGTGATAAGTGGCTGAAATTGTTGGGCGCAACCGGTAATAACCTGAAAAATGTTGATTTGCATGTGCCAATTGGCGTGATGACCTGCATTACCGGCGTTTCCGGTTCAGGGAAATCAACGCTGATCAACGACACGTTATTCCGTATCGCACATCGTGATCTGAATGGGGCAACGGTCGAAAAACCAGCACCGTATCGTGATATTCAGGGTATGGAGCTGCTCGACAAAGTTGTCGATATCGATCAAAGCCCGATTGGCCGCACACCGCGTTCGAATCCGGCTACTTACACTGGTTTGTTTACGCCGATCCGCGAGTTATTTGCTGCGACACAAGAGGCGCGTTCACGCGGTTACCAGCCGGGTCGATTCTCGTTTAACGTTAAAGGCGGGCGCTGTGAAGCCTGTCAGGGCGATGGCGTGATCAAGGTGGAAATGCACTTCCTGCCGGATGTGTATGTGCCGTGTGATGTCTGTAAAGGCAAACGCTATAACCGTGAAACGCTGGAAGTAAAATACAAGCACAAGAGTATCCACGAAGTGTTGGATATGACGGTGGAAGATGCCCGTGCGTTCTTTGATGCGGTGCCGGCGTTGGCGCGTAAATTACAGACGCTGATGGATGTGGGCCTCTCTTACATTCGTTTGGGGCAGTCGGCGACGACACTTTCCGGCGGTGAAGCGCAGCGTGTGAAGCTGGCGAAAGAGCTGTCGAAGCGTGATACCGGCCAGACGCTGTATATTCTCGATGAACCGACTACGGGCCTGCATTTCCACGATATTCAGCAACTGCTGAATGTGTTGGAAAAACTGCGTGATAACGGCAATACCATCGTTATCATCGAGCACAATCTGGATGTGGTGAAAACCGCGGATTGGATTGTCGATCTGGGGCCGGAAGGTGGTTCCGGTGGCGGCACTATTCTGGTGGCGGGTACGCCGGAGCAGGTGGCGGAATGTACCGAGTCACACACTGCGCGTTTCCTGAAACCATTACTGGAACGGGATCGGGCGTCGTAACTAACTCGATTACCTGCGCTGACGCAGTAACAATGAACATCGAATAACAAAAAAAGGCCGGAATTATCTTCGGCCCTTTTTATTATTACAGATGCGTTTTTCTGCCTGCGGAAATTATTTGGCGCTGCTGCGGATGATCCCTTCCAGGAATTTACCGAAGTTATCACCGTGATGTTCCAGCAGTTTCGGGAACATGGAGATTGGTGTCATACCAGGGAAGGTATTGATTTCATTGAGCAGAATTTCGTTGTCTTCGGTCAGGAAGAAATCGATGCGCGACAAGTCTTTCAGACCCAGCTGACTAAACGCTTTCAGCGCATATTCACGGATGGTGGCAACTTGTTCTTCGCTCAGGTTCGGCGCTTCCAGATAGGTAGTAGAGTGGCTACCGGCACTGTATTTCTCTTCATAGCTGTAGAAGCTGTCGCTTGGTGTGGCAATTTCACCTGGACGAGTCGCCACCAATTGATCGTTATAACGATACACCGCCACTTCCAGCTCGCGTGGGCGCACGGCTTTTTCGACCAATACTTGATCGGAATAACCAAATGCCGCATTCACCGCTTCAGATAATGCAGCGGCATCCGTCACTTTATAACAACCCACCGACGAACCCTGACTGGCGGCTTTCACGAACACGGCACCCCAGTTGCGGAAAGCGGTGTGTGCTTGTGCGTGCGCCGCTTCGTTGTTGGTCGACAGGAACAGGAACGGGGTGTTTGGAATATCCAGTGCCGACAACCACAGCTTGGTGCTGACCTTGTTGAAGCACAATTTGCTGCCTTCCGAACCACAGCCAAGATAAGGCAGGCCGATCAGTTCCAACATGGATTGGATATCGCCGGTCTCGCCGGGGAAACCGTGAATACAAGGCACCACAAAATCAACCGGTTGTGCGGTATTGTCAAAATGCAGCTGACGATCCATGCCTAAATGGCAGAAACGTCCGTCGTTGGTCTGCCAATGGTCGGGGAACAGTTCGACGCGGGTAACATTGATCCCGGCCAGTGATTTCAGCTGGCTTTCCAGAAAATTAGCACTCAGCAGAGAAATTTCATGCTCACTGCCGCCGCCGCCGCACAGCAGCAGTACGTGAAGGTGTTTCATCGTGGTGTCCTATACAATGCGCTATGGCTGCGCTATTACTGAGAGGGCTGCCAGCTCCGGCGGCCGCATGTTCGCAGTCTAACAAGTCAGATCCGACAGGGCAAAGCCTTCGGGGCTATTTTGCCGAAATTGGACATCAACGATGTTGCGACGTTAAGTGCGAAAGGTATTACACTGAGCTCGTTTGCAGTTACGGTGAGGGAAATATGCGATTACCAGTGGGCGGTGGGTTATTACTGATCGGAATGGTGTTCTTCAGCGGCTGTGCCAAAGAGCCGGTTGCGCCACTATTGCAGCCGCAAGGCGAATTCCGGCTGTTACCGCTGGAAACCACGCGGCGGCAGGTCGATGAGCTGTTGCAGGGTAACGTTGAAACACTGGTGCAAGTGCAGGCTAAACCGAATGAGGTTACTCCTCCCGTGTTGTTTGCGCTGGCTTACCAGCTTTATCAGCAACAACATTACCACGATGCCATGTTCTGGTTTTATACCGCTCAGCTACGCGCGCGCAGTGATGCCAATAAATCGCTGGATGCCTCGACACAACAAGGTGTTACCAAACTCAGTGAGCAATTTGGGGCAGAAATTCCAGCTTATGCTTTGAGTCATCCGGCCGAGATGGAAACTGCCATGAAACAGGTATTGAGTTGGGATAAAACGGCCCAGCGCCGTTACAATCCACGCTGGGTAGCGTTACATGGCAATGCGGTGCAAAGTGCGCAGGAATATGCTTTTATGCCGATGGAACGTTGGCCGCAGATCGACCAGCTGACACATCGTGAGTTTGCCCGCGGTTTTGCCAAGTTGATGGTGTCGCTGCACAATCCGTCAGGTTTTTCGTTGTCCAACCAGCCAGATCCCGGTTAATACCACGCCCACGCCCGCCCATTGCAGCGGGCTTAAGTGTTCATCCAGAATACCAATACTCAGGAAGATAGTCAGAATTGGCCCTACGCTACCGATCAGTGCTGTTTTCCCGGCACCAATGCGTGCCATCGCCGCTGCCAGTGCGTAGATGGGTAACACAGTGGCGACCAGCGCCATGATCATGCCATAGCCCCAGACCGGTAGTGGCTGATGCAGCAATATTCCGAGCGGACGAGTCAGCAAATAATGCGCAAACATCGCCAGTGCAGAGATGGTTAAGCCGAGTTCGGCAAAGCGCATAGAACCAATCCGCTTTATAACAGACGGGCTCCAGGTTAGATAAAATGCATAACTGACTGTGCTGGCGACCACAAAAAACATGCCCAGCAGATCGAGGCGTGCGCCGGCAAAATCAGGGGCGAGCACCAACACCATACCGCAGTAGGTCAGTGCCATCGCCGACCACATACGTCGACTGATACTGGTTTTCATCAGCCAAGCTGAAAGCAACACCGTCAGGGTGGGATATAAACACAAGAGCAGGCGTTCAATACTGGCACTGACGGTTTCTAAGCCGAGAAAATCCAACAAGCTGGATAAGTAATAACCGAGTAAACCGAGCAGAATGATCATGCCGCGGTCATGCCAGGATAAGGCGGTGGTGGGGGCTTTGCGCAGCAGGCGCATGGTGATGATTAATGGTAAGACCAAAAGTAATCGGATGGTCACCAGTGTGGTGCCATCGACGCCATAACGGTAGGCGAGTTTGACAAAAATCGCTTTGCAGGCAAAACCGGTTGCGGCCAGCACCGCCAGCAGCAAGCCGGTCATGTAATTTGACAGTTTCATTGTTTATTGGTGTCCGGAATGAGTGTCAGCAGATCGCGAATATCTTGCAACATCAGATGGGGCAAGGTGTGCAGGCTGCGCCAGTCTTGTCCTTGGTTGTTGATCCAGGCGGCTTGATAACCGTTTCTTATCGCGCCGAATACATCGGTAGTCACATCATCACCGACATGCAGGATCTGCTGCGGCTGTAATTCCAACCGTGCGGCCATCAAACGGAACAAGTCTGGTGCCGGTTTCATACGCTGACCGTTACCAGCTTTGAGTACGTGTTTAAAATGGCCATCCAGCCCGATGCGTTCCAACAGCACATTGCCATTGGTGATCACGACCAGCGGGAAATGGCGACTGAGTTGTTTCAACACTTCAATCGATTCCGGCGGTACGGCGACTTGCGAGCGGACTTCCAAAAATTCGGCAAAACAACGTTGCGCCTCGTTTTTTGCTATCTCGGCGGGCATCCCCCCGCGTTGCAAACCCACTTCCAACATGGCAATTCGGCAGCGGCTGACATCGTCTTTCAGTGACGGGTCGAGATGCTGTAATTCATGTTTCAGCTGCAGCCACCAGACCCGATCATACATAGCGCTAGCCAGATAGCGGTCGCGCATGTGTTCCACCATCCATTGCTCGGCGTGTTCAATCACCGGACGGTTGTCGTATAAGGTGTCATCAAGATCAAAGCTGATAGCGCGGATGTCCTGTAAACGACGGAAGAACTGCATGGTGGGCTCCGAAAGAAAAGTCTCAGGTATATTAACTCATTTCGCGGCTATCGACTTGTTTTACGGTGGGAGCGATGTTGGCAGCGATGCCGCGCTCAGGGCCGATGATTTTGCAGAACCGCTGCACGATATTTTGTGCTTGCCGCACAATCGCTTCGCAGTGTTCCAGCCCTGAACCGGTACGCCACGAGGCCACTTGCGACAGCATAGAAAGCGAAGACGGCTGAGTATTGGCGATGTTTAAAATCACTAAAGAACCGTTCGCCAGTTGTTCACGCACCAATGCCGGTGGGATCACGCCGATGCCAAAACCATCTTCAATCAGGCGGGTCATGGCGGCAAACGAGTTTACGCAGCTGATCCGCGGTGAGGTAATGCCGTTGAGATGCAACAAGCTCAGAATATCTTGATGTGGCCGTGAGTTGGCGACAAAAGTGATCAGCCGTTCACTGGCCAGTTCCTGTAGCGACGAAAATGGGCGGTTATAGGGGGAATTAGCGGCGACAATCCAGCGCATCGGGTATTTCGCCAGCTCCAGATTGCGGATCGACTCCAGACGCACCAAGTCCGCCTGAAAGGCGATATCCAGATACCCTTTTTGCAATTGGTTGGATAAACCGCGCGCACTGTCGACGGCGATTTCGACTTCCAGATGCGGGTAATTGACGGTGATCCAGGATAACAGCTCGATAAACCAGGTTTGTACTACCGAATCGATGGCACCGATACGCACTTTGCCTTCATAACCACTGGCTTGCCCGAGTGACATGCGTAAGGCATGCGCCCGCCCGACGATCTGTTCGGCATACTCCAGCACCTTGTCACCATCCGGGGTCAAACGTACACCTTTATTGTCGCGCACGAACAATTTAACGCCGAGTTCCTCTTCCAGTGCCGCAATGCGGTTGGAGATGGACGCCTGCGTGGTGAACAATTTTTCAGCAGTTAAACGAAAACTATTTAACCGTGCGACCCACAAAAATGTTTCCAGAAAACGAACGTTCACATTAACCCCTTGAAACGCAGATGCTTATGCGGCCTGCCTTGAGCAGGAACTGGAATGTGTTCTGCATAATCTACGCCAAATTTGGTGAAAAGTTTTTCTTATCACAGGCTATGAATATTAGTCGTTAGACAGTTATGACCCTTGCTACTGATAATTATGAAAAACCTCGTCAATCGTTCGATTTACAGAGTTTTTCACCATGAAAGTGTCATTTCATGGTTCGGGCTATGTATTCCCGCTAAATCCAGAGAACAAAAATGAGTAGTGACAGTAGCAGTGGCGCATACTATAAAGATCCAGCGGTTATTCAACAACCCGTGATCCTGCAGCAAAAAGAATTAAGTCGCAGCGAGAAATGGGTGCCGGTGATCTACTCTTGTTTGCTGATCGCCGTTGGTCAGACCGGAATGAGTTTATTACTACCAGCCCTGCCGGAAATGCACCAAGATCTGGGTATTTCTTCGCAGATGACACAATGGTTGGTATCGGCTTATCTGCTCGGTTTTGGCCCATCACAACTGTTCTATGGCCCGTTATCTGATATTTACGGCCGCCGTCCGGTGTTGTTATCCGGTCTGATGGTGGCGGTATTTGGCATTTTACTGTGTCTGTTTGCGCATCACAGCGCATCGCTGATTATTTTAGGGCGTGTGTTGCAGGGTATTGGTGCCGGTTGTGCATCGGTCATTGCCCGCGTCTCACTGCGTGACCGCTATGAGGGTTCTCATTTACGTCAGGCGATGGCCTATTTCGGCATTGTGATGGCGTTTGTGCCGACCATTACCCCATTAGCGGGCGGTTTTCTGACGACTCATTTTGGCTGGGTCAGTATTTTCTTCACCATGGCGGGTTATTTAGGCTTGTTGTGGGTGCTGTTGTTCTATCGTTTTGACGAAACCCATCAAGCGCAGTCTGCGGATGAGCGGGCACACTTCATCGATTTTGTACATCAGTATGCCCAGTTGCTGAAGAGCAACCACTTCCGTTGTTACTCTGGGGTGGTGTGGATCCAGTATTCATTGAACGTTTTCTCTATCTCGGTGATGCCATTCATCATGCAAATGCAAGTCGGCATGAGTGCCGATGTGTATGGTCGCTGGACGCTGTTACCGGCGTTCTCTCTGGTGCTGGGTGGCATCTTGGCCAGTAAAACCCGTCACTATTTCTCGAAAGAAACCGTCTTACAAGTCGCGTCACTGCTGCAATTTGTGTCTGGTTTAAGCATGTTATTACTGCCGCACACTGCATTGTTAATGATGTTGGGTCTGGCGCTGTTTGCCTTTGGCAATGGCATGGCATTCCCTAATGCGCTGGCCAGTTTACTGGAACCCTACAAACGTACTGCTGGCACCGCGACGGCGCTGGCGGGCGCGGGGCAAATGTTGTCGGCCTCACTAGCCAGTGCCTTGTTGGTTGGCTTAGGCGTCACTTCGATTTTTGGTCTGGGCATGGTGTTGTTGCTGGGCAGTGCAGTGTTGTTGTATCTGACTCATCATGCACGAAATACCGTACCTGCTTCAGATGATTGGCATTCGCACCATCAGCCAGTTCATCACTGAGCTCTTTACCGAGCTATCCATCACCGAGTTCCTTTGTAGAACGCTGAATAAGCGGACCTTTAGCGGCGAGAAGTCTCCTCTCGCCGCTCTTTTTTTCTGTTCCGAAAAAATTTCCGTTAAGCTAAGCCGATACAAATATTGAGGAAAAATCATGATTGCTTTGATCCAGCGGGTCAGCGAAGCCCGTGTTGTCGTGGATGGTGAAATTACCGGCAAAATTGGTCACGGCTTACTGGTGTTATTGGGCGTCGAGCGTGGCGATGACACGACAAAAGCCGATAAATTAGCGCATCGGGTGGCAGGTTATCGGGTGTTCAGTGATGACGATGGTAAAATGAATCTGAATGTGCAACAAGTCGGTGGTAGCGTGCTGGTGGTGTCTCAGTTCACTTTGGCTGCTGATACGCACAAAGGCATGCGCCCAAGTTTTGCTGAACGCAATGCGGATCCGGCACAGGCGGAAAGCTTGTATGAACACTTTATTGCGCAGATGGCGGCGAAGGCTATTCCGGTTGCCAGTGGCCGGTTTGCGGCCGATATGCAGGTCAGTTTAGTCAACGATGGCCCGGTTACGTTTTGGCTACAGGTTTAGGTGGTTACAGGTCTAGGTGGTTGTTTCGGTTCAGTCCACACTAGATAGTTGCGGTAGCCGGCGATTTGTACGCTGCGGACATCACCACAAAAAGCCAGTAACTGCTGCACCCGTTGCCATTCTTGTTCGGTACGCGGCAGTAAATTCACAATGACTTTGCCATCCGCGGTCATGTTTTTTTGCAGTTGCTGGTAGGTTTCCACTTGGAATAAAGGCGCTGGGCTGCCGTCATCACTGAACAGATCGATCAAGATCAGATCGTACCGCTGCTGATTCGTATTTAACCAGGCGAAAGCGTCTTGCGCATGTAACTGCGGCTGTTCGGCTTGCTGGAAAAATCGCTGATAGAGATGAATAACTTGCTGATTCAGATCGATAGCGGTTTGTTGTACGCCAGGGTAACGATGATGCAACCAGCGCAGGAAATCGCCACCACCCAAACCTAAATGTAAGACCTGTTCGGCATGCGCGGGTAACAAGGCCTGCAAGATCTGCTGGTGGGGTAAACACAGCTCATCAGGTGCGGTATGGCGTAATACGGATTGCACCACACCATCCAGCAGTAACCAGCGAAACTCGGTGTCTTCGCGAACTTCCAGTGATTGCTCTTCTTTCCGCTGCCAATAAATGAGCGCCCCGGCCTCGCTGGCGGTTGTGACATCAAACTCCATAGCCGGGAAGGCGTTCATTCCCGTAACGCCCCCTCTTTACCCTGTGGCGGATAGTGGATCGGCAGGGTAGCCCAGTTGCTGGCATTGTTGGGTGGCAGACGGAATTGTAATTTTGGTGTGGTTAATTCACCACTTAGGCTGCCGAGTAATTCCGGCTGATTCTGATCATTGAGTAAACCAAGCTGCAGTTGCCAGCTGTTTTTACTGAGATCCAAGCCTTGTTTCACACCGATTAAATGGGTAATAGATTCAAATGCCGAGTTGCTGAAATCAAGCCGGCCCTTATCCGCCTGCAAGTTAATATGCACATGATTAAACGCGCTGTCGCCACCGCGTAATTTACCGATCATTTGACCAAAATCCTGCGTCGGCGGGGCTTTGGGTGTCAGTAGGGCATCCAGATAAGCATCAAGGGTCAGCCCATTAACAAACAGATCCTGCATATCCAACGTCGCAGCGCCTTTCAGACTTGATTTGATACCATTCCAGTCTTGCCCCTGTGCTTGCAGATCAACCGTTAGGCTGGCTTGGCCGGCAAATGGATAACGCGGCCCCCACATATCGCTGAGTTGTTCCAAATCGAAATTTTTTAGGGACAGTTTTAATTGATGTGGAATGTCAGCTTTCAGACCCCATTGGCCGCTGATGTTCAGTGCTGACTCTTCCAATTGAGTCGTAAATTGTTTGAGTTGCACCGCGTTGTCAGCCATTTCGGCTTGGAATTCGGCTTTGCGGCTGACCAGTGTTTGCCACACTAACTCCAGCCAGCTGCCTTCCAACCGTGCCTTGTGGTTGCTGTTTTGCCAGCCTTGGGGTGTCCAACGCAGATCCGTGAGGAACAGATCCAGCCATTTCATGGTTAAGGGCACGCTGTCATCAAACGAGATCAGCGAGAAATGACTGACATCCAAACGGCGCAGATCAATTTGTTGGAATGGTTGTGCCGCCAACCATTCATGCCAACCGGGACGCAGCTCAGGCTGCATGTTATTTAATTGCAGATCATTAATGGTGAGCGTGGCTGGCTGGCGGTTACCTTCGAGATCAGCATTAAATTGTCCGGCATAAGCAGCACCTTCCAGTTGCAGGCGCCAGTCTTGTTCCCGCAGGCGACCTTCCCCCTGCATATCGGTTAATTGAAACAGGCCATCGGTAAATTCGCCGAGTTTGCCCTGATATTCAAAGGTAGGCCATTGCCCGGGTAACCAGGCCAGTTTTTCAACTGTTCCGGTGGCCTGATTCAGCGCAAAGTGTTTGCTCAGATCAATGACGCTGATATTTTCCAGTGTGACTTCTTCGGCCGTAATGTGAGGAAGAACTACCGATGCAATGGGTAGTGTTTGCAGATCTAACTGCCAGTTAGCGAGGGCGAGTTCCTGAAAATCGAGTTGATTATGGTTCAGATCCCAGCTCAGTTTGGCGGCCATGCCACCATGGAACAGGTCACTTTCCAGATCGCTGATTGTGATGATTCGGCCTGATTGGGTGCCTTGGGCGCGGGTTCGTCCCAGTATTAAGGCATCGAGTTGTAACCGATCGACACTAGCGTCAAATTTGACATCAGCAAACGGCAGCACTTCGCCATCGCGGATCGGTTGCCAGTTGGTGAGATGCAGACTGCCACCGTCTAATGAACCGTTATTCCAGCTTAGTTTCATCTTATCAATGGTCAGATCATCGATCTGTAATTGACGCAACGGTTGTGGCAGATTGAGGCCGGGCTGCCATTTAATCTGTGGGTGAATGATATCCAGGTGCGCGATATGTAACTGGCGTTGCCACCACGAGCCACTGGCGATTTCCAGATAGACTTTATCCGCTTTGAGATCCGGACCGAGGGTCACATTTTCTGCCAGCACCACATTCGGAAATAGCGGGTTGTAATTGAGTTTACCGATCTCCAGCGGCAGGCCGGTCTGCTGTTGCACCCACGCGACAAAGGGCCCTTTCAGATGTTCCGGTTTGAGCAGGCCCAAGGTTAACCAGATAGCCGCAACAAGCACCAGAACGGTATACAGAAACCAGCGAAAAGCACGATGCATGAAAAAAGCCATTCAGAACACACAATTAAGGCAAATTTGACCTTCAGTGTAACGGATGGCATCAGGCTTGAGAATAATCATCTCGTTCACCGAACCAACGACGGATCAGCGGTGTGACGCAAGCAGGGTATTGCTGGAAAATTCGTTGTGCCAACTGCTGCACTTGCGGAATTAACGCCTGATCGCGCACCAGATCGGCGATCTTCAGATCAGCAAGGCCGGTTTGTTTGGCGCCGAGCATTTCACCGGGGCCGCGTAGCTCTAAATCTTTTTGTGCAATAACAAAACCATCGTTGCTGTCACGCAATACGGCCAGGCGTTGCTGTGCAGTTTTCGACAAGGGGGCGTGATACAGCAGCACACAGTGCGAGGCGACGGAACCACGGCCAACGCGCCCGCGTAACTGGTGTAATTGTGCCAAACCTAGCCGTTCAGGGTTTTCGATGATCATCAGACTCGCGTTTGGTACATCAACACCAACTTCAATCACGGTGGTAGCCACCAACAGATGCAAAATACCTTCTTTAAATTCCTGCATCACGCGCTGTTTTTCTGCCGGTTTCATGCGGCCATGTACCAAGCCAATATGTAATTCCGGTAGCAGAAGCTGCAGATCTTCCGCGGTATTCTCTGCCGCCTGACACTCCAGCACTTCCGATTCTTCAATTAAGGTGCAGACCCAATATGCCTGTCGCCCTTCCAGGCAGGCTTGGCGTACCCGCTCGATCACCATTTCGCGGCGGGTATCGGGTAAGGCGACGGTGGTGATCGGAGTACGGCCGGGTGGCAGTTCATCAATGATCGAGGTATCCAGATCGGCATACACGGTCATCGCCAGCGTGCGCGGGATCGGTGTCGCGGTCATGATCAACTGGTGCGGATAAATGCCATCCTGCGCGCCTTTTTCACGTAAGGCTAAACGTTGATGCACGCCGAAGCGATGCTGTTCATCGACAATCACCAGCAGCAGTTGTTGGAATTCGACCTGTTCCTGAAATACCGCATGGGTGCCGACCACCATTTTGACTTGCCCGTTGCGAATGGCTTCCAGCTGTTTTTCGCGCGCCTTGCCTTTCACTTTGCCAGCCAGCCAGCCAGTTTCAATACCTAATGGGGTGAGCCAGTTACTGAAATTATTGGCGTGTTGTTCGGCCAGCAATTCCGTTGGCGCCATCAGTACCACTTGCCCGCCATGTGCGATCACCTGCAGTGCGGCCAGTGCGGCGACGAGAGTTTTACCCGAGCCAACATCGCCTTGCACCAGTCGCATCATTGGGTAAGGTTTGGTCAGATCTTGGCTGATTTCCTGGCCTACGCGTTGTTGGGCTCCGGTCGGTTTGAAAGGCAAACGGGCCAGTAGTTGCTCGCACAACGAACAATCGGTGGGCAAGGCGCGCGCCTGATGCTGTTGGGTGCTGTAACGCAGTTGTAAGACGGTCAGGTGATGAGCGATCAGCTCTTCCAGCGCCAGCCGTTGCTGGGCCGGATGCTGACCATTTTCTAACTGTACCAGCGAAATATCCGGTGGTGGGCGATGCAGTAACAGCAGGGCATCGGCGAGGCTGAGTTGGCGTGGATATAACCCATCCGGTAATAGTTCTTTGACGCCATTTTCTTTGAGTAGTTGCAGCGCCTGATCGGTCAGGTTACGCAATGAAGCCTGACGCAAGCCTTCAGTGGTCGGGTAGACCGCCGTCAAAGTGGCATCGGTGTCTAACGGCGCATCATCATCCAGCAGTTTGTATTCCGGATGCACAATCTCAAAACCATGCAGCCCACGTTTGATTTCGCCAAAACAACGGAGGCGTCGACCAACGGCCAGCGCATTTTTCTGCCCGGCGGTGAAATGGAAAAATCGCAGTGTCACGGAACCATTGCCGTCACTGATCCGACACAGCAACATTCGGCGTTTTCCCATCTGAATATCACAACTTTGGATCACGCCTTCGGTGGTGCAGGAATGATCGGCACTTAATTCCGCGATTGCGTAGAGACGTGTGCGATCTTCATAACGTAGTGGCAGATGGAAGAGCAGATCCTGCACAGTATGCAGCCGCAGGTGAGTCAGCTTTTCGGCCAACTTACTGCCAACACCTTTCAACATGGAAATAGGGACTGCAGAGAGTTCCATTAAGACCTCTGATACTGTGCATTTATCCAGATATTAGCAAGAGGCGGGTGGCAGGAGCAAATCGGAGTGCGTTATTTACAGATAAAAATGTAAGTTTCAGTTTGAAAGTTTACTTTCATTTGTGTTTTTCATGTCGCGTTAAAATAAAGCATTCTTTTTTCATTTCTTACGCCTCATTTTTTGTACTAGGATTAATTTTTCACAAATAATAAGCCTCTTTCGAGGCTTTAACTTGGCTTTTATGATCGTTTAGAAATGAAAAAGCCATTTTCATCACAATTATTGGGTATCGAATGAGTTTTACTATCAACACCTTTCAAACTAAAAATGCCACTCACATCACAATGTGAAAATCAAAACAGGAAATTATTCGTTCATTGTGAAAATATAAATATACGAGCTACGTGAGCAGCAGTAATTAGTCTTAGGGCTTGTAATGAACTGCACATCTTTCCCTTAGGAATGTATGTGCTTCTTCAACAACGATGGAACAAATTGAGGAATACGTCATGGATTTAGTAATTCATGCAGCGGAATGGTTTATCGGACTATTCCAGAAAGGAGGCGAGGTGTTTGTCAGTATGGTCACTGGCATTCTCCCGCTGTTGATCTCACTGATGGTGGCCATGAACGCGCTGATCCGTTTTATCGGTCAGGAACGTGTTGAACGTCTGGCACAGAAATGTGCGGGCAATCCGTTTACCCGTTATCTGGTGCTGCCAGTCGTCGGCACATTCGTGTTCATGAACCCAATGACCTTGAGTCTGGGCCGCTTCTTACCAGAACGTTATAAACCGTCATATTATGCCGCCGCTTCTTACAGCTGCCATTCCATGAACGGTCTGTTCCCTCACATCAATCCAGGCGAGTTGTTTGTGTACTTAGGCATTGCCAATGGTTTGACCACCCTGCATCTGCCGCTGGCACCACTGGCGATCAGTTATTTGTTTGTCGGCATGGTTTCTAACTTCTTCCGTGGCTGGGTAACTGACTTCACCACCGCGTTTGTAGAGAAACAACAGAATATCCGTCTTAGCACCGAAGTGCACATGCACGCTAACTAATCAGGTTCAGGAGCAGACATCATGGCAAATGCATTATATATCACCAAAGGAAATGGTGGCTGGGGCGGCCCGTTGACCATCCCAGTAGATAAGAACAAAAAGATCCTTTATATCACCGCGGGTACACGTCCTGACATCGTGGACCGGATGGTGGAACTGACCGGCATGGAAGCAGTCGATGGTTTCAAATCATCAGTGCCTGATACTGAAACAGCGGTGGCGATCATCGATTGTGGTGGCACTTTACGTTGTGGTCTGTATCCGAAAAAACGTATTCCAACGGTGAATATTCACTCCACCGGTAAAAGTGGCCCGATGGCCGATTACATTGTCGAAGACATTTATGTGTCCGGTGTTCGTCCAAACGACATTCAGTTGCAAACGCACGACGGTGTGGCGCCGGTCAAAGCGGCAGCACCTGCGGCAGAACAGCACAGTGAACATCGTCAGTATGACAGCTCGAAAAAACTGAGCGAGCAGAGTGATGGTTTACTGGCCAAAATCGGGATCGGCATGGGCTCCGTCATGGCGACCTTCTTCCAGGCCGGTCGTGAAACCATCGATACCGTATTGAAATCGATTCTGCCGTTTATGGCGTTCGTTTCGATGCTGATCGGTGTCATCATTGCGTCTGGTGTCGGTGATGTGATTGCGCATGCACTGATCCCGTTGGCGAAAAGCCCATTTGGATTGATCACGTTGGCGTTAATTTGTTCATTCCCATTCCTGTCGCCATTCCTTGGCCCAGGTGCGGTTATCGCGCAAGTTATCGGGGTTTTGGTGGGCACACAGATCGGTATGGGTAACATTCCACCGCAGTTGGCACTACCGGCTCTGTTTGCTATCAACGCACAAGCGGCGTGTGACTTTATCCCAGTGGGTTTGAGTCTGGCCGAAGCGAAACCAAAAACCGTTCAGATCGGCGTACCGTCTGTGCTTTACTCCCGGTTCTTAACCGGTGCACCGACCGTCCTGCTGGCGTGGTTTGTATCGTTCTTTATCTATCAGTAATAACAGTCGAGGCTTGAAATGACTATGTTGTACCGTACCCAATTAACTCAGATCGGTGAGTATGCGGCAGATGCCCTGAGCGACAAGATGATGATCCTGTTTAACGATAATGCCCCGGCCGATGTTGCAGATTATTGCTTCATTCATCCGGCAGCAGAATTAACTGGCGAGATCAACGTTGGTGGTCAGTTCGTGTTGGGTGCCGTGTCTTATCCCATCACTGCGGTCGGCGATGTGGTCAACCAAAACCTGGGCGAACTCGGACACATTACTATCCGATTTGATGGCGACAGTGTCGCTGAATACCCTGGCACCGTACATGTAAAAGGGACATGCCCTGATGAACTGGCGCTGGGAACAGAACTTATCTTTAAAACCGAATAATTAAAACTCACTGCCCCCTCTGCAACATATGAGTTGGCGCTCGTTGCAGGGGGGAGCGAGACTAGCAATTAGGAGATTAACATGTCAAAAGTGGCATTGGTAGTTGGCGGTGGCCGTAACCTGGGCGCATTCCTGAGCAGTGGCTTAGCGGATGCCGGATACAAGGTAGCGGTCGCCGATCTGGATGGTGTCAGTGCAGAAGAATCTGCGGCCACCATTGCTGAACAGTTTGGCCAAGAGAATGTCATGGCTGTGCAAGCGAATTCCACCGATGAAGCGGATGTAGAACGTATGGTTGATGCGGTTGCGGAACGTTTTGGCCGCATCGACCTGCTGGTCTACAACGCCGGCGTGGCGCAGGCGGCGAAGATTGATGTGTTCTCACTGGATGCGTGGAAACGCTCTATCGACGTCAATCTGACCGGCTATTTCCTGTGTGCCCGAGCGGTTTCCAAAATCATGATCAAACAAAACAGTGGCCGCATCATTCAGATCAACTCCAAATCCGGTAAAGTGGGCTCAAAACACAATTCCGGTTATTCCGCGGCCAAGTTTGGTGGCGTTGGTTTAACCCAGTCACTGGCTTTAGATCTGGCCGAGCACAACATTACCGTGCATTCGCTGATGCTGGGTAACCTGTTAAAGAGCCCAATGTTCCAGTCACTGTTGCCACAATATGCGAAGAAATTAGGTATTCCGGAAGATCAGGTGGAACAAACCTATATTGATAAAGTACCGCTAAAACGTGGCTGCGATTACCAAGATGTATTAAATGTACTGAAATTTTACGCCAGTGATGAGGCCAGCTATTGCACCGGCCAGATGATCAATATCACTGGCGGCCAGGTGATGTTCTAAATTTTATACCCAAAGTAATTGGAGTTGCAGCAAGGCGGCAAGAGAGCGAATCCCCATGAGCATAGAAATACTATGTGATTGGAGTGAGCGAACGATGTTAACGACGCTGCGACTTCAAGTACGAAGGGTATGTTCAGGGTAAATAGGGTCCCGGTTCAGCTCCTGAGGATGCCTGTTATGTTTGGCAGTGTTTTTACACTGCCTTTTTTCCATACACGAGGTGAAAAATGGATTCGACCTATGCGTTGAGTATGTGTGAAGGTTTTGCCTGGGCGTTGCAGATAGCGACCGGTTTTCTGCAGATGCGCGCTTTCAACCGCATGCTACAAAACATGAGTTTGAAAGGCACAGTGAAAATCGGCAAAACGTCATCACGTTGGAAACCAAAAACCTTAGTTGTTTTAGCACATGATACTAATGGCCTGATTGTTGATGCCAGTATTATGAAAGGTGTGACTATTTTTACGCGTCCGACGCCATTATCTGCGTTGATCCATGCGCGTATTCCCTTATCTGATCGCATAATTTCAGGGCTAGAACCTTCGGTCCGTGAAGCAGTATCTTGCGCGCTGTCAACAAAATGATAATGAATTTATTTTAATTCTTTCGTTTTGAAAATCTCCATGTATCTTATTCGTAATAGATTGGCATAGAGAGTCTGATATGAGCGTTGAAGTTCGTCGGGAAATGTTAGTACGTTATCTGCGTGAACAAGGCCGAACATCGGTCAATGATCTGGCAAACCACTTTAATATTACCGGTGCGACCATTCGTAGCGACCTGCGACAGTTAGGGCTAGCCCATCTGGTGACGCGCCGTTATGGCGGCGCTGAGGCGATCTCGCAACCGATCGCAGAAGACCGCACCATTGATGAAAAAACCGCGCTCAATCAGAGTATCAAACAGCGGATCGGTGCCAAAGCCGCCTCGCTGGTGCACGATGGTGAGTCGATTATTCTGGATAACGGCAGCACCACCCTGCAGATGGTGCCGTGGTTGGTTGAGCGGGTGGCTTTGACGGTGATGACCAACAGCCTGCATATCATGAATGAAGCCGTGGCCCGCGACAGTAATATGAATCTGCTGATGCCGGGCGGCACTTACCGTAAACGTTCCGCCTCGTTTCACGGTGGCTTGGCCGAACAGGCGTTCCGCGCCTTTACCTTTGATAAGCTATTTATTGGTGCCGATGGTTTTGATATTGAACAGGGCACTACCACCTTTATTGAAGCGTATCAGGTGAGTCAGGCCATGTGCCAGGCCGCGAAACAAATCATCGTGGTGACCGATTCCAGTAAATTTGGCCGGAAGACCCCCAACGTGGTGGTGCCAATCGACAAGATCGACATCGTGATCACCGACCACGGTATCAGTGAAGCGGATCAAGCCGCACTGGAGCAGCGTGGCATTCAGGTGTTGCTGGTTTAGTTTTAATAGTTATGCAGCCACCATTGAGTAAAATGGTGGTTAATGCATATAGACTGCTATTTCATTCATCTCTTCTGATGTTTTATTTCAATAAATCGAATCTTGCTGGTTTTTTATACCAGAAATTTGATCTTTTCCTCTAAAAAAACCTTGCCAAAACCCGGTTTGCTGCGTATTTCTAGCGGCCTTTTAAGCTGCTGTGCGAAAAAAACACAGTAAGCAGGCAAAACAGCGTAAACAGAAGAAGGGAAAGGGTTATGACAGCCTCTGCACACACGTCGGGTTTGCAACGGAAATTGCAGTCACGGCATCTCAGTATGATCGCCATTGGTGGTTCGATCGGTACGGGGTTATTTGTTGCCTCTGGCGCAACGATTGCCAATGCCGGGCCGGGTGGCGCGCTGTTAGCGTATTTGTTAATTGGCTTGATGGTTTATTTCCTGATGACCAGTCTGGGCGAAATGGCGGCGTATATGCCGGTTTCTGGTTCATTTGCGGCGTATGGCAGTCATTTTGTTGATCCGGCCTTTGGTTTCGCGCAGGGTTGGAATTACTGGTACAACTGGGCGATCACCGTGGCGGTCGAATTAGCCGCTTCCGCAATCATCATGAAATACTGGTTTCCAGAAGTGCCAGGTTATATCTGGAGCGCGGGCTTTCTGGCGATCATCGTGGCGTTGAACGGTTTTACCGTGAAAGGTTTTGGTGAAGCGGAGTTCTGGTGTTCGCTGATCAAAGTAGTGACCGTAATTGCCTTTATCGGCATCGGTATGTTGATGGTGTTTGGCATTATGCACGGTGATTCGCATCCGGGCTGGAGCAATCTCAGCACTGGCGATGCGCCGTTCGTCGGTGGTTTCCCTGCCTTATTGAGTGTTGCCATGATCGCCGGGTTCTCGTTTCAGGGCACTGAACTGATTGGTGTCGCTGCCGGCGAATCAGAAAATCCAGGCAAGAATATTCCACGCGCCGTACGTCAGGTGTTCTGGCGTATCCTGCTGTTTTATGTGTTTGCGATCTTCATTATTGGTGTGTTGCTGCCGTATAACGATCCGCAATTGCTGAAAAATGATGTTACTGATATCAGTGCCAGCCCGTTCACGCTGGTGTTCGATCGTGCCGGTCTGGCGTTAGCGGCAGCGGTGATGAACAGCGTCATTTTGACGGCGATTTTATCCGCCGGTAACTCAGGGATGTATGCCTCCACACGCATGCTTTACACCATGGCCTGTAATGGTATGGCGCCGAAATGGCTGGCCGGGTTGAGCCGCAACGGCGTGCCAGTGAACGCATTAATAGCGACCACACTGGTGGCCATGTTGTGTTTCCTGACTTCGCTGTTTGGCGATCAGGCGGTCTATATGTGGCTGATGAGTGCGTCCGGCATGAGCGGATTTATCGCTTGGCTTGGCATTGCCGTTTGTCATTACCGCTTCCGTAAGGGTTATCTGTTGCAAGGTGGTGAATTACACGAACTACCATATCGTGCCTTGTTTTTCCCGTTTGGCCCATTGTTGGCTTTCCTGCTGTGTCTGTTGGTGACATTAGGGCAGGATTACAGTGCGTTTACTGCTGATAGTATCGACTGGAAAGGTGCTTCAGCCACTTACATCGGTATTCCGATCTTCTTCCTGTTGTGGCTGGGTTATAAGCTGAAAAATAAAACACGTTTTGTGCGGTATCAGGATATGCAGTTCCCGCAAAAAGATTAATCATTTTGCTCATGCAACTGCTGTTGTACCTGTTCACAATGGGTCTTCAGCACCTGCAGTTGGGTATCGGATATTTGTAGCTGGTCGCGCATTCTAAGCGGAATGTCTGCGGCCAGTTTTTTTAGTGCTTTGCCTTGCTCTGTCAGCGTCAAAACACGTACACGTTCATCCTGCTCACTGTGCTCCCGCCGGACTAACCCTTTCACATCCAGTCGTTTTAACAGCGGAGTGAGGGTGCCGGAATCCAGAAATAGCTGCTCTCCCAGCTGCTTCACACTGATGCCGTCTTGCTGCCATAACACCAGCATCACCAGATATTGCGGATACGTCAGGTCGAGTTGCACCAGTAAGGGGCGATAAGCGCGCACAATGGCATTGCTGGCGCTGTAGAGCGCAAAACAAAGCTGGTTATCCAGTAATAACAGATCAGACGATTTTTCAGCGGTCATAATGAATTGTGCGCAATGGGTTTATAAGGATTATATGTAACTTTTAGCTATTGCATACAGGAGAGGGAGACAAGAATGGCAGAAAATAAAAACGGCCGACAAATGCCGGCCGTTGTGTGTAGTAAGTGAAGGTGGAATTACCAGCCTTTTACTACGCCACCGTTAAACAGTTCAGTGGCTTTTTTGAACACCGCTTCATCTTGGTAAGATTTCACGAAATTCTTCACTTTCTCATCGTTCTGGTTGTTTTCACGCGCTACGATCAGGTTCACATATGGTGACTCTTTGTCTTCCACAAACAGGCCATCACGGGTTGGTTGCAGATTAACCTGAGAGGCGTACACAGTGTTGATGATCGCCAGATCCACATCTTCCAGTGCGCGTGGCAGCTGAGCGGCTTCCAGTTCAACAATCTTCACTTTTTTCGGGTTTTCTACGATATCCAGCACGGTTGCAGACAGACCAGAGCCATCTTTCA
>CAIZDF010000493.1 GCA_903931645.1 uncultured Tolumonas sp. | reverse complement strand
GTGCCTTGCCGTTTTCATCGAAAGCGAAACGTTCTTTTTTTGCGAGCTGCAATACACGCGGATTCTCAGCCATCGGGTGATTCACTTCTGGAGTTCGTTCTTCCATACGATCAACCGACTCATTGCTAAACATCATTTCACCAATCAGGTTAGGGTATTTGGCTGTGTCCATTCGTGGAGAAACCTTATCATCGATGGCAAGCTTCAGACTTGATTCCATCAGGCTGATGGTTGATGCTTTTACTTCGGTTAGTTGTTCTTCAGAAGCTACCCCAGCTTTTACCAGTTCGCGGCCGAACCAGGCAATCGAATCCTGTGCTTCCCAGGCTTCCACTTCCTCTTTAGAGCGGTACGACGATGCATCAGAGGGTGAGTGACCGCTGTAACGGTAGGTCAGTACATCCAGCAAGACAGGTCCGCGCTTTTCTTCCAGAATCTTGCGTTTACGCTTGTAAGCGTCGATCACGGCCAGGGGATTGTATCCATCGACCCGCTCGGCATGAAGCTGATCGGCATTCACCCCTGCACCTATACGGGCGGCAATGTTATAACCCATCGTTTCGCCGCAGGTTTGTCCTCCCATGCCATATTGGTTGTTCATGATGTTGATGATCAGCGGTAGCCCGCCTTTCATATCGCCTTCCCAGAGTTCGTTGAACTGGTCCATTGTTGCAAAAGCAAGGCCTTCCCACACGGGTCCGCAAGCCATCGATGCATCACCAATGTTGGCAACCACTATACCCGGTTTACGGTTTACCTTTTTATAGAGGGCAGCACCCACAGCAATATCTCCTGAACCACCTACGATAGCGTTGTTCGGATACACTCCGAAAGGCGTAAAGAATGCGTGCATAGAGCCACCCAATCCTTTGTTAAAGCCTGTCTCACGTGCGAAGATTTCGGCCAGTGTTCCATAGATCAGGAATTTAATGGCAAGATCTTTTACTGAACCTTTATGATTGTTCTTTACCGGGGCAAAGGTGATGCCGTCGAAATGACTCTCCATCACCTGCATCAGTTGTTCGTCGCTCAATTTAGCGATTGCCGATAGACCTTTGGCTAGAATTTCACCGTGGCTGCGGTGCGATCCGAAGATGTAATCCTCCACTCCGAGTGTGTAAGCCATACCAACCGCAGCAGCCTCCTGACCGATAGACAAGTGAGCAGGTCCCGGATGATCGTATGCAATACCGTTGTAATCGCCACGGATCTTAATCTGGTTCAGCATGGTTTCAAACTCACGGATCACCACCATATCGTGGTAGATTCGTTGCAAATCATCATTACTGAAGTTTACTTTTTCTTCTTCAACAGTTTTATTATACTGGTTTACAGGAATCGGGCTGAACGTAATCTCACCAGCTTTCCTGACTTCTGACGGATCAATGAATTGACTCTTTGGCATTATAGTAGATTTAAATTATTTCTTTTTTTTCAACACAAAGACACTAAGTCACGAAGGAAGAATTTAAACTTTGTGTCTTTGCGTCTTCGTGTTTAATTAAAATTAGAATTGAAAGATGGTTTCTTTGATAATCTCACTTACAGTTGGATGTGGGAAAACAATTTCTTCCACGTCCTGAACTCTCAGTTGCGCTTCGATGATAGCACAGGCTCCCCAGATCATTTCGGAACAGGCACCGCCTACCATATGGATTCCAAGGATTTCGCGGTATTTCTTGCCAACAATCACTTTGCAGAAGCCATCCTTGCCTTCGTTTTCGGCTAAAAATCGTCCTGCATAAGCCATTGGTAATTGTTTTACATCCACCTCAATGCCTTTTTCTTTTGCAGCTGATTCAGTTAAACCTACGCCTGCAATCTCAGGATGGGTATAAACCACACCCGGAATAGCATCGTAGCGCATCACATCTTTGAGACCCAGCATGTGATTCACTGCCACTTCGCCTTCACGACTGGCGGTATGCGCCAATAGTGAGAATCCTGTGATATCGCCGGCAGCATATACATTGGGTACATTAGTACGGCAGTTATAATCTATTTTTACTCCGTGCGGAGTGAATTCAACACCGATATTTTCAAGACCAATCCCAGCTACACTAGCTTTGCGGCCGACCGATAAAAGAACATGTTCTCCTGTTATTTTATATTCCTGACCATCCTTTTCAAAAACAACTTCTTTGCCGTTAAGCATTGTCACACGGGCTTTCAGATGGAATTCAACGCCTTTCTTCACAAACTCTTTGCGTACGAAAGCTGCAATTTCCTCATCTACTCCTGTCAATATCTCGGGGAGCATTTCAATAACCGTTACTTTGGTTCCCATAGCATTAAAGAAATCAGCAAACTCAGTTCCGATTACTCCGCCACCAATGATCACAAGGCTTTCGGGCTTCTCTTTCAGTTGCAGGGTCTCGCGGTTGGTGAGAATCTGTGTTATATCCAATCCGGGAATAGGGGGAACAGCAGCTTCTGAACCGGAGCATACCAACAGTCGGTTGGCCTGATATTCCAGTCCACCTGCTTCTATAGTAATCACTTCACCGCGTTTTTCTTTGATTGTTGCTTTTGCCATCACCACGTCGGCCTGTATGTGTTTCATTTTGGCACTAATCCCGGCAACAAGCTTACGAACCACCTTGTCCTTGCGGAGCATGATCTTTTTAAAATCAACGGAGATATTCTCCACATTGATTCCGTATTTGCCAGCTTCCTGTGCATATTCGAGCACCTTTGCTGAATTCAGTAGCGTTTTTGTGGGAATGCAGCCTTCATTAAGGCAAACTCCACCCAACGCACGCATGTCGAAAATCAACACACTCAGCCCTTTTGCTCCGGCACGTTCGGCTGCCACATATCCAGCCGGACCACCACCTATAATTGCTAAATCGTATATTTTGGTCATTTTAAATATTTTAGATTTTAGATTTTATTCCAGATAATAGATTTTAGATATTTAGATATTAGATTTCAGATTTCAGACAGTCCCCCGGAAGACTGAAAACGATCATTCTGGAAGAC
>CAIZDF010000492.1 GCA_903931645.1 uncultured Tolumonas sp. | reverse complement strand
GCTGAGTTTATTTGTATTTTGGTTTGTCGCTCGCCAATTATCGACACCGTTGCGCCGTGTTGCAGATCGCTTGCGCGATATTGCTCAGGGTGAAGGAGATCTGACCCAACGGATCATTTTGCAGCGTAACGATGAGATTGGTCAGCTGGCCAATTGGTTTAACGCTTTTCTGGATAAGATCCACGGTACTGTGCGCGACATCGTTGTCAGTGTTCATCAAAGCCAAAATACGACTGCACAAGCAGCCAGACTCTCGGGTCATAGCCGAGAAGCTTTATTTGCCCAGTTCCATGAAATCGATATGGTTGCCTCTGCATTTGAAGAGATGTATCAAACCTCAACGGAGGTGATACAAAGTGCAAATCGTGTTGTTGCCGCTGCAGATAGTGCCGAAATTTCAGCACAACAGGGGAAACATGTTGTGGAGGATACGCGCTATGCGATGGAACAGCTGATGAATTACATCAGTGAAGCCAAGCCGAAAGTCGAAGACCTGTCACGTAACAGCGACAATATCAGCCAGATTTTGGAGGTGATAACATCGATTGCGGATCAAACCAATTTGTTAGCATTGAATGCCGCAATCGAAGCAGCACGTGCTGGTGAGCAGGGGCGTGGCTTTGCAGTTGTCGCCGATGAGGTGCGTAGTTTAGCGCGTCGAACACAAGACTCCGTGGTCGAGATCCGGCAGGTGATTGCGGATTTGCAATCTGGTACACGTCAGGTTGTAAGCGCCATTTTATCCAGTCATGAACAAGCCAATATAACGCAACAACGCTCACAGCAAGCAGTGGAGATGATTGAGCAGATTACTCATTCTATTGGCACTATTCAGGCGATGAGCACCCAGATTGAAACGGCAATCAGAGAGCAGGGAAAAGTGAGCAGCGAGATCAGCCAGAACGTGAATAACATCCGTACTGCCAGTGAAACAGTGACTAAAGCGGCTGAGGAATCATCAGTTATGCTGGATGGATTACGTGAATTTGCCGGTCAGCAACAGCGTTTGGTTGAACAATTTAAAGTCTGATCTTTAAGGTGAGAACTGTGAAATGAAAAAATCCGAAACGCATAAACGTTTCGGATTTTTTATTGGGTCAACGTGCGCTTTTTAACTTATCCAAACTACTACGTGCAATTTCTGCCAGATATTGCGCCGCAGGAAACAAGGCATTGTCGTCAATCTGGAATTTGGGATGGTGCAGGGCGTAAGGGCCACCGGAGCCGATTAAGACAAATGCACCGGGGATCTTTTCCTGATAAAACGCAAAGTCTTCACCACCCAGCCATGGTTTTTCAATGATTTTGGTTTGGTAACCCAGTTTGGCGGCTACGGTCAGCGCTAAATCAACCCAGTAAGCGGTGTTTGTTACCGATGGTGGGCCAGGATGCCAAATAAACTCAATCTGAGCATCAAATGCGATAGAAATACCGGTAATGATTTGGCGTAACCGCGCTTCAATTTGTTCTCTCACGGGTTTACTTAACGTGCGTACAGTGCCTTCCAGATAAGCAGTATCAGCGATGACGTTCCAGGTATTACCGCATTTTACATGGGTAATGGAGACAATCG
>CAIZDF010000491.1 GCA_903931645.1 uncultured Tolumonas sp. | reverse complement strand
CTAAAGCACTCGATCTGAAGACTGCTAAGCCGGATGTGGCCATTATGGTCATGGGGGAAGATCCTTATGCCGAATGGTTTGGGGATATTCCTGACAATAAAACACTCGCTTATTCCGAGTTAAAGAGCAGCTATCACGATGATTTGCTGACGTTGAAAAAGTTGAAAGCTGCCGGGATTCCTGTTGTTACCGTGTTGTTCTCCGGACGCCCTCTGTACGTCAATGAAGAAATCAACCTCTCCTCAGCCTTCGTTGCGGCCTGGTTGCCGGGAACTGAAGCTGAAGGGATCACTGATGTGCTGTTCAAAAATGATAAGAACCAGGTAGCACATGACTTCCAGGGGCGTCTCTCTTTCTCTTGGCCATTCCTGAAGTGTGCGACTACGGTCAATCGTACACCAAAAAATATTCCGGACTGGAAACGCCCAAGTTTTGAGCAAGACCCTAACGGTCCTATGGCGCCACTGTTCCCTTATGGCTATGGCCTCAGTTATAAACAGGCATCACCGGTAGCCGCTCGGGTCAGCAATTTGGATGCGCTTCCTTTGGATGATCGCAAGTTTGGTTGTAACGAATCTGACCCTGCTAAGTTGGCTGCCGCCGATAAAGTCATGGAGTTGTTTGGACCAAAAGCGAGCGAAGAACACCGACTGCGAATGGGCGACGCCAGTAATTGGACGGGGACGGAAGTTTCAGGGAATAGCATGACTGAAATGAAGTTCATCAAGGTGCAGCCTATTGATTATCTTCGCCAGCAAGATGCACGTGCAGTGACATTTATGGGTGAGAACAAACCGGGTGTTGATACAGGCGCGACCATTCAATTGCAGACCACTCAAGTGAAAGGGGCTGATCGTCGCAGCTATCTGAAAGCTAACAGCGAACTGCAAGTCACTCTGCGTATGCAAGAAGCGCCTGATAGCAATATGACGTTGGGATTGCAATGTGGTTGGCCTTGTGGAAAAGCCCTTGAAGTTGCTCCTGCTCTGCGTCAATTACCTGTTGGGAAATGGGTTACCCTGAGTTTACCTCTGAGCTGCCTGCAAGATGACATGGATTTTACGAAAGTTAATACGCCGTTCATTTTTGCTACCAGTGGCAAGGCCCGTCTTGATTTGGCCACTGTACGCTGGGTGCCTGCAACGTTAGTGCAACCGGGTAAGGATCTGATGCAACTTGATTGTCAGGGTCAGTTAAAAAAATAACGTCTCATTCCAAGTAACGACCCAAGGCACTTTCTGTGCCTTGGTTTTTTGACAAAAAATTACCCGGTATTGGCTCATGGAGGGATGAGATTATGACAATTTCAATTGTGCAACGTATTCGATTGGGCTTCGCATTTCTCCTGCTGTTGTTACTGTTTCTTGGTGTTATCAGTTATGTGAAAACCATGAGCATTCATGGTCGGTTTCGTCAGGTTACAGAGGTGGCGACGCCTCTGACATTAAACGCCAGTCGTTTGCGTGAAGCCTTGATGGCCGCTGATCGGAATACCTTGGCGTATTTAGCGAGTTGGGATTTATCTGTTTTTCCTCACTTACGACAGAGCTTTGCTCAAGAGAAAGCGCGTTATGATCAGTCTATCCACGATTTCACAGCATTGACTCTCGATCCTGAAAGTACAAAACAGTTGCAGCAAGTAACTCATGAGGCTCCGCAACTCTTTACCATTTCGGAACAATTGATGGGGCTGCACGAAGAAGCGGCGACGTTAGCGCAAAAGCTAGCGCAAATGCGTAGCGACTTTTTACAACTCGATGATAACTATCGTTCAGCGGCGGATTTGTTGTTGCATTTTACTGCGACGCAACGTTCTTTACAGAATAAAGCGGAGTTGATCACCAGTGGTATCGCTCGCGACCTGAAGATGATTCAGCGTGCTGATTCAAAGAGCGATCTGCCGGCCCTGCAGTTGGTGCTGGCGAAGGATATTGAAATAGCCAACCAGCGTTTGGCGAGGATCTCGGTTCCTGATGATGTAAAAGCCAGATTTACCCGGCATGTACAACGTATTCCGCAGTTGGTATTTGGAGAACAAGGGCTCATTGAAGCGTTGTCCCGTGATCAGGTGATCAGCCAACAAATGCTGGTTTTACAAACTCAACAAGACACGTCAGCCAAACAACTTGGATTGGCATTAGACAAACTCATATCCATTAGTAATCAGAGCATGCAAGTCGATAGGCAAAGTGCGGATGCGGCAGTTCAAAGCGCTAGTTTTTGGATTGTGGTGGTTTCGTGTTTTTCCGCAGCGGTAGCGCTTGTTATTGCCTGGAGTACGGAGCGGAGTATTCAAATTCCTCTGGTTCGCATGAATGAAATTTTGGCCTTAATGGCCAAAGGTGACATGACGTTACGTATTAACTACCGGGCAAAAAATGAATTAGGTGAGCTCGCCAACTCGATTGATCAATTAGCCCACAATACGAATGGATTGCTGGTCGAAATTCAAAATGGATCAGAAAACCTAGTACACGAGACACAAAATACGTCAAATATTAGTGCGTTGGTTATGGCCAGAGTTCAGGAGCAGAAAAAGCAAACTGATCAAGTCGCTGCTGCTATCTCAGAACTTGAATCAAGTGCGACAGAAGTGGCCCGTTCAAGCGAGCATGCTAGAAGTGAAGTCGATTTTGCTAATAGTGAAAGCCAACGGGGGATGAGTATTGTTCTGGATAATCGGCATGGTATTGAGCAGTTGGCGACTGAAATTTCAGAGGCGGTGCTGATCACGCATAAATTAGCGGGTTTCAGTAGCAATATTGGCAATATCTTAGATGTGATCCGTGGCATTGCAGAGCAAACAAATTTGCTTGCATTGAACGCCGCGATTGAAGCGGCCCGGGCCGGGGATGCCGGACGAGGGTTTGCCGTGGTGTCTGATGAGGTCAGAGCGTTGGCGACCCGATCGCAAGGGGCCACACAAGAGATCCAGACCATGATCCTTAATCTGCAAAACTGTAGTTGTGAAGTGGCAGCCGTTATGGCACGCAGTCACGAACAAACTCAGTTGAGTGTGCATCAAACAAGAGAAACCGAACGTGCGCTGGAAAATATTGCTTTGCGTATGAATGCGATTAAAGAGATTGCCGATCAAGTGGCCTATGCAGCGGGAGAACAAATATCGGTGAGCCAAGGTGTTGCTCAGCATGTGGCCGGTATCGCTGATGTGGCTTACGAAACGGAACAAGCATCAATTGCATCGGCGAATAGCAGTGAAGTTTTGGCAGAACTTGCTGATCGGCAGCAGGCTCTCATCGCGCATTTCAACGTTTAGGGGAATGATATGTGGAAATTTATGAGCGCCCTACTAGTCTGGGGGAGCTGCTTTGCCGCGGCAGCAGAGGAACTGGTTCTCGAAACATGGCGAGTTGATGATGAAATGCTATGGAAAGAGCGTTTTTTGCCTCGATTCCAAGCCAAGTATCCCGATATCACCGTGCGTTTGCAGCCGATCCGTTCGGCTGAATATGATCAAGGTTTATCCAAACGATTAGCCGATGGAAGTGCTGGCGATCTCATTACTTGTCGGCCTTATGACCAATCATTGCAAATGTTTAAACAAGGCCATTTAGTTGATTTGACCGATTTACCGGGGATGGAGAATTTCCCCAGTTTTGCAAAAGCAGCTTGGCAAACAGATACGGGAGCACAAACTTTTTGCTTACCAATTGCTTCGGTGATCCAGGGGTTTTATTTCAACAAAGATATTTTTAAGCAACTTGGATTAACACCACCGAAAACCCGCGCTGAGTTTTTTACCGTACTAGAAAAAGTAAAACAGGATGGACGCTATCTACCGCTGGCATTTGCAGCTCATGATAGTTGGGTGGTATCGGAATTAGGGTATCAAAATATCGGGCCGAATTATTGGCATGGTGAAGACGGACGACAGGCATTAGTCAATGGCCAGGCACGGTTTACTGATGCACCGTATGTTGATGTCTTTAAAGAGTTATCTCGTTGGACGCCGTATATAGGGGGCAACCCTGCCGAAGCAACGGAAACCAAAGCCGTCGATGCGTTTGCTACAGGCAAGGCGGCGATGATTGTGGCTGGCTCTTGGGCTATTACTTCGTTTACAGGGAAGGTAAATTTTGGCGCATTCCCTCCGCCAGTCGCTAAAGCTGGCAATGCTTGTTATTTCACTGATCATACTGATATGGGCATTGGTATTAATACGGCCAGTAAACATAAGGAAGCAGCGATGAAACTGGTCGAGTGGATGGCATCAGCCGAATTTGCTGAGCTATTTTCCAATTCGGTGCCCGGTTTTTTCTCTCTTTCCAACCATTTTTTTGAATTAAAAGATCCTGTGGCGAGCACCATGATGGGGTGGCGAGATACTTGCGATTCAACCATCAGACTCGGGGCTCAGTTTTTGTCTCGCGGTCAGCCATCGTTTACGGATGGATTAGCTGAAGTTACACAAGCTGTTGTGTTAGGCAAAATGACACCAGAAGCTGCCGCGGAGCGGATACAACAAGGATTGAACACTTGGTATACGCCACAGCAAAAATTGAGTTCAAAATCGGAAATTTCCCCTAGTCAGAGCAATTCTACGGCACCTTAACTGTAAGGCTCAGTTAGTTAGTAAATTCACGCAATTAGCATGTCTAAAATCCAGCGCTGGGGCTCCCGGCTCTGGATTGATTCCACTATCTTGTTTTTGTCACTTATCTCTTAAGTAACCCTCTTCTTTAGTCAGCTGTTCTGTTGCAAATAAAGCGAACCAATACAGTCCCGTCATTTGGAACGACTTCATTCATACAACCTCACCGCATATTTATTTTCATGGTTAACATTCGCGATAGGACTTTAAACACTACGATTTGAAATCGATGCCTTTGTTTTTGTGTTTTTTATATTTTAGTTTCATTTGACTCACTAAATGTAAAACTAAAAATAAATTCTTATATAACAATGCATTGTGTTTTTTATTTTATCGGATATCAATAACAGATAAATTTCTAAGTGATCATTATCACAATTGCTCACTTAAGATTATGAAATCGATTTCAAGCGTTCTTTGCTCGATCTATAGTGTGGCAACTTAAAAACAGAGGAATGATCATGAAGAAAATTATGTTGTGTTGTTCTGCTGGTATGTCGACCAGTTTGTTGGTCAAAAAAATGGTTGTTGAAGCTGAGAAACGGGGTTTGGCTACGGAGATAAAAGCGTTTGGTGCTTCGGAGTTTGACGAGCAAATGCCTAAATATCAGGTGGTATTACTCGGGCCTCAAATCAAATACATGCAGCCTGAGTTACAGGCGAAAGCTGCCACTCGAGGTATCAAGGTTGAACCTATTGGCATGATGGATTACGGCATGCAACGCGCTGATAAGGTACTGGATTTCGCCTTATCTCTAATTAGTTAATTACGTTAGCAAGGAAGAGGAAAAACGATGAATTCACTCTATAACATGCTAGTCGGTCTGATTGAACAACGAATCGGCCCATTAGCTGGAAAATTAGGTCAACAGCGTTATGTTCTGTCTATCCGTGACGGTTTCGTTGCGGCATTACCATTCATGATCGTCGGTAGTTTCATGTTGGTATTCATTTTCCCTCCGATTTCAAATGAAACGACGTGGGGGTTTGCTCGGGCTTGGCTTGATTTTTCAACCACCTATCGTAATGAACTCCTATTGCCATTCAACATGAGCATGGGGTTGATGACGATCTTCATTTCTGTCGGCGTTGCATCAAGTTTAGGTCGTCAGTATTCATTAGACCCCATCACGACTGGGCTACTCTCACTGATGTCATTTATGTTGGTAGCTGCACCCTATAAAGATGGCGCCATATCTACACAATATTTCTCAGGCCAAGGTATTTTTACTGCGTTGATATGCTCTATCTATGCAACGGAAGTTTATGCCTGGCTGAAGCGTAACAATATTACTATTCGCTTGCCTGACCAAGTTCCAACTGGGGTGGCACGTTCATTTGAAGTGTTAATCCCGGTTCTGGTTATTATTTTAACTCTACATCCGTTAAATCTATGGCTACAACACACAACGGGCATGATTTTGCCCGAGGCAATCATGCATATGCTGAAGCCTCTTGTCGCAGCCTCTGATAGCTTGCCGGCTGTATTACTGGCACTCCTGGTTTGTCAGGTGCTCTGGTTTGCGGGTATTCATGGCACCATGATCGTAACAGGCATCATGAACCCGTTCTGGTTGGCAAATTTAGCTGCGAACCAAGCAGCACTGGCTGCCGGCCAACCAATACCGCATACCTTCTTGCCTGCTTTCTGGGATCATTTTCTGTTTATCGGTGGCGTTGGTTCTACTTTACCACTGGCATTTCTGCTTATGCGCAGCCGGGCTGTTCATCTGCGGACTATTGCTCGTATGGGTGTGGTGCCTGGTTTGTTCAATATCAATGAACCAATCTTATTTGGTGCCCCGATCATCATGAATCCTATCTTTTTCCTGCCATTTATCCTGATCCCAATGGTCAATGCGGTTCTGGCTTGGTTTGCGGTTAAATTTGATTTAGTGGCTAAAGTTGTCATGTTGACGGCTTGGACGACTCCGGCTCCGATTGGCGCAGCATGGTCTACCAATTGGGCATTAAGTCCCGTCATCATGTGCTTCATCTGTATGGCCGTTGCTGCATTGATGTATTACCCATTCGTGCGCGCTTATGAAAAAACGCTGCTGCAACAGGATACAGAGAATGCTCAAGTAGAAGATGAAGACATGAGCGCAACACCTAGTCAGGCTTAAGTATTACTGGCTGCGGGCAATATGCGGCTTGCAGCCAGATTTAATGAGGAAAGGTTAATGCAACATAAATTCCCTGAGGGGTTTTGGTGGGGAAGTGCGTCATCAGCAGCTCAATCAGAAGGCGCCGCAACACAGGGTGGTAAAGCACCAACAATTTGGGATCACTGGTTTAAAACGGAACCAAATCGTTTTCACAATCAGATTGGCCCTGCTGATACCTCAATGTTTTATGAGCGATATAAAGATGATATCGCGCTTATGGAGCAAATAGGACACAACAGTTTCCGAACCTCCATTTCTTGGGCTCGTTTAATGCCGGATGGTAAAAACATTAACCAAGAAGCGGTTGCCTTCTATAACAATGTGATTGATGAATTATTAGCGAAAGGCATCAAACCATTTATTGGGCTCTTTCATTTTGATATGCCGATGTATTGGCAAGAGCTGGGTGGATGGGAAAATCGAGCTACCGTTGATGCTTACGCTGAATACGCGGAAATCTGTTTCAACCTGTTTGGCGATCGTGTTGCTTGTTGGATGACATTCAATGAACCGGTCGTGGTCGTGGAAGGGGGGTATCTATATGACTTCCATTACCCGAATCAGGTCGATTTCAAACGCGCAGCACAAGTGGCTTATCACATGATGCTGGCGCACAGTTCTGCCGTGAAACGTTACCGTGCGCTCTCATTGTCTGGCAAGATCGGGATTGTATTGAATCTGACGCCATCCTATCCGCGGTCTTCAAACCCTGCAGACTTGAAAGCTTCGTTTGCTGCTGATTTGTTCTTCAATCGCGCATTCCTTGATCCTGCTGTGAAAGGTTGTTATCCAGAAGAGCTCATCGAAATTCTTCGTGAATATGACCAGCTACCAGAATG
>CAIZDF010000490.1 GCA_903931645.1 uncultured Tolumonas sp. | reverse complement strand
GGCGATAACGATTTCGTTCATCCTGATCTTCAATGACAGCAAAGAACAGACGATCAATGATCGAAGCCCATTGTTGGAAAATGACCGATTTTTGGCGTTGAGCAATTAATTCGTGCGCGATAGCACCTGCAAGAGTCGATTTACCGCTACCGTAATCGCCGTAGATCAAAATACAACTGCCGCCATTTTGTTCCCAGTGTTCAAAACCACTGATAAACGATTGCGCGGTCTGAATGGCATAGCCCAACACTGGATCGTTATGATCCATTTTCTCAAATAACCAATCCGGATTTAAATCGGCTTGAGCGATTAAATTTTGAATGCGCTGTAACCGAGTCTCTTGTTGCAGCTTTTGTACATCGGAATTGGCCTGTTTTTCATATTCAGCGCGCAGTTGTTCATAGTTATATTCGGGGACAGGAATATGAGAACGACGGATCCGTTGTAAACGAGTTAGCAGGGAATTAATTTGTTGTTTCGTTTGATCATCACTTGAATCGACACGAGGCAACTCTTCTTGATTCTCTTTTAATGGATCATTGTGCTCACTCATGATCTTCCCCTTGCTGTTGTTTTAGTTGTTGCGCATGAGCAATCATCTCTAATGCTCGTTGACTCGGTTCGTTACTTATATTTTGTGCGGTAGTTGCAGCCGTCGTTTGCTGATAACCAATCGTGTCGGTTTGCTTGCGTTGATAACGACGGCTTTTCAGCATTTTGACAAACTTCATCATCCATTGATGTTGTGTAGCAAAGCGTTCCGGTCTGCCAAGCCAATAGGCGATAAATTCACCGCGTTCTTCTTCATCATAATGCGGGTCGATTAAACCACATAACTGGCAGATCCCGACAAACTGATGATCAGGCTGCCATTCGGTATGCATAGCAAAAGCGGGTTGTGCCAACGGTGCAGTCTGCGATGCCAGCAAAGGGAGCGTGACGTATTGTTGGTGATAATGCTCTGTCGATGTAGCTGCTGGTAACTGGATCAAACCGGCCTGCACTAATTCATCAAACAACTGCGTGAGTTGGCGCGCGGTGACCTGATAGCTGAAGCCGCCGATAACGTGTGGATCTTCAACTGCCAGTGCCCGACCAAGTTCAGGATAATTGATCAACACCGGTTGTTGTTGTGTCGCCATGCGTCGTAAATGCAGACAGTACAGAGTTCGGGCCGGATGACTGAGACGAGGCTGGTTTAGTAATAAAAATTCTTGTGGCGACATCGTCATTATTCCTGATGTATTGGCTCATTATCTCTGATTTATGCGGATGAAGACAAACGAATATCTGGCGATAGTACAGGTTAGCAAATCCATGGATAAAATAGTCAATTCTGTGAAGTTGTAAAAATTTAAAAATAAGTCAACTTTCGCTCGACCGAGATGTTAGCTACGCTATTCATAAAGCCGAGATTCGGGATAACGCCATGGTTCATGGAACCAGTCAGCAAAAAATATTACTAATTGAAGATGAAGCAGTGTTTCGTATGACGCTGGGCTCTTATCTGCGCAGTAAAAACTACCTGCTGATGGAAAGTAAAAATGGTGCGGAAGGTTTAGCTTGTGTCGCTATGTTTCAACCTGATGTCGTGCTTTGTGACTTGCATATGCCGGGGATGACTGGTCATCAGGTTATCAACATCATTCATCAGCGGTACCCAACTATTCCGGTCATTGTCATTTCTGGTGTTGCTCGTTTTGATGATGTGACTCAAGCATTGCGGGAAGGGGCTTGCGATTATCTGCTTAAACCGATCACCGATTGGAATGTGGTCACCGAGGCGATAGAACAATGTTTATCGAATGCTGAACCGGGTGATCATTATCAGGAATTACAACAGCACCGAGCTTTGTTGCGTAAAGATGACTATACCGCAACCAAACTCATGCACATGATGCAAAAAAAGACATCTCCAATAACGTTGGGGCAATGGCGTATTGATTACAGTTCAACCACTCCGCTGCTATATGCGGAATTTTACTCGGTGGATAATGCGCTGATGGTTGTAATTGTGGAACTGTATGCGGAGATGCTGGATGTGGCATTTGTTGCGGCCATGATTAAATTTTTATTAGATCCACCATATCGTCAATATCAGCAGAATGAGAATGACATCTTTGATTCACCGCGCAATGTATTGAGTTATCTGAACTGGCATATCTGTCAATCGGGTATTCTTTGTAACATTAACTGTTCAGTATTACTGCTGTCTGATGACACCGAGGTAGTTTATTTCGCCAATGCCGGGTTGAGTTTTCCGCATTGGTTAAAAAAAGCGGCTAATCTCTCGCTGGGGCTATTACCTGAAGTGGAATATCACAATTTTAATAAAGTGATCAGTTATCCGTTTGAAATGCAGGTGCAGGGAGAGGCTGAAAATAATCTGATGTTGAAAATTGCCAGAGGATAATTCGGCTAATAACAAAGAGAGACAAAGATAGAGGTAGTGCAGTCAACACGACCCCTTAAGTTATTAATCCAGCGTTTTAATTAACTCTTTCTGATAAGCTTTGAAATCATTTTTCAG
>CAIZDF010000489.1 GCA_903931645.1 uncultured Tolumonas sp. | reverse complement strand
GTTGCGGTTTACCGTTAGGTTTGAACGGCAACAATAATGGACGATAACCCAGTTTTTCCAGCAACAAAATCAGGTCACGTACCACATCCGCATCATAGAAAGAGGTAAAGGGATCTTGTACCACCAATACCACTTTCTTGCGTGCATCCGGCGACATAGCTTCCAGTTTTTCCAACTGGAACAGTAATGCTTCATGTCCAGCTAACTGTTTTTTCAGGGGCGGCTGACTCAAGATTGGCACATCGACCATACCGATGGTTTTTTCGGTGAGTTTTTGCACCCAATTTTGTTTGAGGAAGAAATTCACTGCACCCGGCGCTTTTGCCATCAGAGGTGCATAAGTTTCCACCGTCGCCACGAAATAATCTTTCGCAGGGCGTAAATAACGCTGATGATATACCTGCATGAAACGAGAGCGGAATGCAGGCACGTCAACCTTGATCGGACATTGGCTAGAGCAGGCTTTACAGGCCAGACAGCTTTGCATGGCATCCATCACTTCATGCGAAAAATCGTATTCACCACGGCGTTTAGCAAAGCTGTTTAGCGCGCGATCAACCAGATCTTTCCAGCGGAACACACCATGCTGGATCGCACCTTCTTCAGTAAGAACATCAACACCTTGCACTTCCAACTGACGCAGCCATTCACGCATTAAGCCCGCGCGACCTTTCGGCGATTCGCGGCGATCACCACTGAGTTTAAATGACGGGCACATCGGTGAGCTCGTTTCAAAAGTGAAACATAAGCCGTTGCCATTACAATCTAATGCTTCCTTAAAGGAATCGCGGATCTTCACCGGGATCTGACGATCATACGCACCGCGTTTGGTCGCATCGACAGAAACCAGCTCATCGTTGGAATTTACTGGCGTACAAATCTTGCCGGGGTTCAGACGGTTATCTGGGTCAAACGCCCCTTTAATGCGACGCAATTCAACAAACAACTCGCCGAAAAACTCCGGACCATATTCGGAACGGAAACCACGGCCATGTTCACCCCACATCAAACCACCGTATTTCGCGGTCAGTTTAACCACTTGATCGGAGATTTTACGTAAAGTCACTTCCTGCTCAGGGTCGCACATATCCAGCGCCGGACGTACATGCAACACGCCTGCATCAACGTGACCGAACATACCGTAAGTTAATTGATGTGCATCCAGTAAAGCTCTGAATTCCATGATGAAATCAGCCAGTTTTTCAGGTGGCACGGCCGTATCTTCGGTAAATGCCACTGGCTTCTTACGCCCTGGAGCATTACCTAGCAGACCTACGGCTTTTTTACGCATACCATAAATAGCTTCGATGCTGCTCAGATCTTCGCAGATCTGATAACCAATAATGCCCGCTTTGCCTGCAGCCATCTGCTCATCAATTTTCTGACACAATGCCTGCATTTTAGGCTGCTGATCGCTCGCGTCGGCACCAGCATACTCAACGATGTTTAAGCCCATCATCTCTTTACCCGGTACATCAGTGATCAAGTTTTTCACTGAATGCCAGACAATATCAGAACGCGCCAGATCCAATACGCGTGAATCAACGGTTTCCACCGACATCGCTTCAGCTGCCAGCATTAACGGGGCGTTACGCAATGCAGACTCGAAACTATCGTATTTAATATTGACCAATGCGCGATAGGTTGGGATCGGTGTCAGATCGAGCAAAATTTCAGTAATAAAGGCTAACGTACCTTCTGAGCCACACAATAAGCGGCTCAGATCCAGTGTTTCAGTCGTAGGATCATAGACATGTGTTAAATCATAGCCAGTCAGAAAACGGTTCAGTTTTGGAAACGTCGCTTCGATATCCGCTCGTTTTCCTCGCGCGATATCCCACACCAGACGGTAGATCTCACCTTCCCGATCCTGCTGCGCTATTTTCGTCTGCAGAGCCGCACCTTGCAGCGGCACAGCTTCTATCACCGAACCATCCATTAACACAGCACGCACGCCTAAAACATGATCAGAGGTCTTACCATATTTCAGCGAGCCTTGACCTGACGCATCGGTATTCACCATGCCGCCAATCGTCGCTCGGTTACTGGTTGATAGTTCCGGCGAGAAGAACAAACCATGAGGTTTCAGCGTGGTATTCAACTTATCTTTCACTAACCCCGCCTGCACTTTGACCCGACGAGCTGCAACATCCAGCTCTAATACCGATGTCATGAACAACGACAGATCCACCATGATGCCATCATTCAACGACTGACCATTAGTGCCCGTACCACCGCCACGCGGTGAAAATGTAATGTGGCGATAAACCGGTTCTGACGCCAATTTCAGCATTAATGCAATATCGTCGGTGGTTTTCGGGTGCACCACTGCCTGCGGCAGCCACTGATAAACACTATTATCTGTTGCTACAGCTAAACGGCTG
>CAIZDF010000488.1 GCA_903931645.1 uncultured Tolumonas sp. | reverse complement strand
TTAGCAGAGATAGTAAAAATTTCTCTGGAAAAATTATTAGAGCAGTTAAAAGAAGCAGGCTTATCTGCGACCGCGCCTGATGATGTGATTAACGAAGACGAAAAAATGAAATTGCTTGCACATTTACGTAAGCGTCATGGTAAGGATGAGGGGGAAGCGAGTAATTCGCCACGACGAGTAACCTTAGAGCGTCGAAAAGTAACTGAAATTAAGCAAGCAAGTGCGCCAGGTAGTTCGACAAAAACGATTAGTGTCGAAGTTCGTAAAAAGAAAACGTATATAAAGCGTGAGTTAGTTGATAGTGAAGCACCTGCCTATCAAGAGCCAGTTCAGTCTGTATTGACATCATTGGATCCCATAATCAATGTGCAACCAATAACAATTGAAACAGTGGCGCCTGTTGAAGTCCAGATAGCGCCTGATGTATTGGAAGTAAAAGATGATGTGGTTGTTTTAGAAACTCAAGGGCATGAGGCAGCAATGCCATTGATTGATATAATAGAAGTTGATGAAGATATAGATTCTGAAGCTAAATTTGATGCCTTAAAAATTAAGGAAGAAAAGAAAATTAAGCAGGAAAAATCGAACAAAATAAAAGAAACCGAAGAAGCCAAAAAGAAGTTAGAAGAAAAAGAACATAGGCTTGAGGAATCTATTAAAAAGAACGCCGACAAGATAAGGCAGCAAGCCGCTGTCAAGCAGGAAACATTGCATAGAAAAAAACAAGAAGAAGGTTCGCCGCGCTCAACCGGAAAAGATGCCAAAAGAGGCAAAAAGAAGGGTAAGCAGCCTCAAAGAGCACATGTACAAGCTGAAGGCAAACATCAGTTTGAAATGCCTGTAGCGGCTATGGTTCATGATGTTACCGTGCCAGAAATGATAATTGTTTCTGATTTGGCTCAAAAAATGAATGTTAAAGCCGCTATGGTTATCAAACATTTGATGAAGCTAGGTATTATGGCGACCATCAACCAAAGTATAGACCAAGAAACAGCGGTTATTTTGGTTGAAGAAATGGGTCACAAAGCGATTATGCAAAGTGATGATGATCTTGAGCAAGAAATGTTGGCTGAAGCGCAAATAGAAGATACTCGTATCGAAATGCCGCGCGCTCCGATTGTTACTATCATGGGTCACGTTGATCATGGTAAAACGTCGTTACTGGATTATATTCGTAAAACACGAGTTGCAGCAGGTGAAGCAGGCGGTATTACTCAACATATAGGTGCTTATCAAGTAAAAACTGATCACGGATCAGTTACCTTTTTAGATACACCTGGTCATGCTGCGTTTACAGCAATGAGAGCGCGTGGTGCAGATATAACTGACGTAGTTATTGTAGTGGTTGCTGCTGATGACGGTGTGATGCCGCAAACAAAAGAAGCGATTCACCATGCACTTGCTGGTGGCGTTCCAATTGTTGTGGCAATTAACAAGATTGATAAGCCAGAAGCCAATTCTGAGCGCGTCAAAACTGAGTTAGTTGCTGAGCAAGTAGTTCCCGAGGAATATGGTGGCGACGTGCCATTTATTCCGGTATCTGCAAAAACTGGTGAGGGTATTGATGCCTTGCTAGAGAACGTACTCTTGCAAGCTGAAATCTTGGAATTGAAAGCGCCTAAAGATGCGCCAGCTCAAGGCTTAGTGATTGAAGCGCGCTTGGACAAAGGTAAGGGTCCTGTAGCAACCGTATTGGTTCAATCGGGTACGCTCAAACGTGGAGATATGTTGTTGGCGGGTTCAACCTACGGACGCGTTCGCGCTATGTTGGATGAAAACGGTAAGCCATGTAATGAAGCAGGCCCATCTATTCCGGTAGAAATTCAAGGTTTAGCCGATGTTCCTGCAGCTGG
>CAIZDF010000487.1 GCA_903931645.1 uncultured Tolumonas sp. | reverse complement strand
CGATGGTAGTGTGGCATTCGCCATGTGAGAGTAGGACACTGCCAGGCTCCTAAATTAGACGAAAGTCAAAAACAAAAAAACCCGCTAATGCGGGGTTTTTTGTTTTCTGAAATTCAGTAAATCCGACATTAAAACATCATTTACGGCCGAGCAGTGCGGCACAAATGAAGAATTTTGTGTCACCGTTGGTGTCTTTTTTAGTTCGGGCTATAAGAGCAATTTTCATATTTATCAAAGTAAAAATCCGCCTTCATAGAAGGTAATGCTGATCGTTTAAGGATGCTTGAACGATCCTCCACTGGCTTCATAATCGGTCTCAGATTTTTATCTGAGACCGATTTTTTATGTCTGAGTTTTCAAGAGAGCTGCAACTAACCGCCGAATTTAACTATCCAGAATCGATGGATCCATTCCGGAAAAATATTCCTCTCGCGTGGATTTCACAAGCCGTGAAGCAAACCGGTCGGGCCACTGTTCGTAAACGAAGATTTCCCGCTGAACAAGCTGTTTGGCTTGTCTTGGGATGGGAATTGGTTTGATGAGAGATCGCTCCATCAACGATGTCTGTGACAAGCTTGAACTCGCTTTTCCTGATGCGAAAGGCGAACTTCCCCCGTTAGCGACCAGCAGTATTGTCAAAGCCCGGCAACGCATTGGCGCCGAACCCTTGCGTCATTTATTTCTTACTACTGCAACGGAATGGGAAAAAGAAGACATTGAGCACTCAGTCTGTGGGTTAAAACTATTCAGTGTGGATGGTACCCAATTTAAAGTGCCGGAGACCGAGGATAATAGGCAACTTGGTTATGTCAGTCGTCAGGCTACCTTTCCCACTGTTTTAGCTGTGACGCTGATGTCTGCCCATACACATTTGCTCTCTGATGCCGCATTTGGTCCGATCACGAACAGTGAAATTTCGTATGCGCAACAATTGGTTGGCTCTGTACCCGATAATTCTCTCACGCTTTTTGACCGGGGATTTTTCTCTGCTGAACTATTAACGTCTTGGCGTGGCGCTGGAAAGAATACGCATTGGTTAATGCCAATAAAAAGCAAATTCCGCTACGAAGTCGTTCATGAATATACCCCTTACGACAAACTGATCAGCATGCCGGTTTCACCGCAAGCACAAAGTGAATCTCCCCACTTGGGTAACACGTGGCAAGCGCGTCTGGTTCTGATCCCTGAGCCCAAAGGAGAAATCAGAGGCTTTATCACGTCGATGGAATGCCCGGTAAACTATCCCCTGAATGAGATCTTGAATGTGTATTGGGAGCGATGGGAAATTGAACAAAGTTATGGGGAACTAAAACAGGTTCAGCTAGATAGCCAGCCGGTGCTAAGAAGTCAGAAACGGGAAGGTGTCTATCAAGAGCTGTGGGGAATATTGATATCTTATAATCTAGTGCGTTTAGAAATGAAAAGGATGGCAGAACAGCACAAGGTATCGCCATTAAGGATCAGTTTTATCAATGCATTAAGGCTGATCCAAGATGAGTTTTTATGGTGTTCAGGGAGAACGCCGGGAACGGTGCCCCAAAAGCTAAAAAATCTGAGAGAAAATGGCAAACGCCTTATTTTACCGGAGAAGAGAAAACGAAAGCCAATACCGAGAGCCGTTCTATTTAAAGCGTCTAAGTATCCGTATAGAAAAAGAGCCGCTCGTTGTTAAGCGAGCGGCATTACCTTCATAGAAGGCGGCATTGCTTTAGCGCCCCATAGGGGCGCACTAAAAGCCATACAGGGAAATATCTGCTAATCAATCTGAGTTTATAAAACAAAGACAATAAGGCGGAGCCAAAGACTTTAGATAACCACGCCCATAGGACGTGGTTTTACGTTAGAAATAAAAAAGAGGGCATGTTTTCATGCCCTCTTTATTTATCTAGCTGTTTGAATCGTTATTACTTCTTTTCTACCTGCGGTAGACCAGTGCTAGCTGACGCTGAAAGTAGGCCTGTTTCTACATAATTGATCAGTTTGGCGCGTGTATCGGTGATATCCAAGTTACGCATGGTTAACTGACCAATACGGTCATCAGGAGAGAACATGGAGTCGCCTTTTTCCATAGTCAGACGTTCTGCTTGATAAGTCAGGTTATCGGACACAGTATTCAGGATCGAATAGTCGTTACCACGGCGCAGTTCTAAAGTTACTTCACCAGTGATAGCACTTGCAACCCAACGTTGTGATGCATCACGCAACATCAGCGCTTGTGAGTCAAACCAACGACCCTGATACAAGAAACGACCCAACTGACGACCATGTGCATGGTACAGTTCAATAGTATCTTCGTTGTGGATACCGGTTACTAAACGTTCGTAGGCAATATGCAACAGCGCCATACCTGGTGCTTCGTAGATGCCGCGGCTTTTTGCTTCGATGATACGGTTCTCGATCTGATCGCTCATACCTAAACCGTGACGACCACCAATGCGGTTCGCTTCCAGCATCAGTTCCACATCATCACTAAAGGTTACGCCATTCAATGCAACAGGGAAGCCACGTTCAAAACGGATAGTTACTTCTTCTGCGGGGATCTTGACGTTTTCGTCCCAGAATTTAACGCCCATGATTGGGTTGACGATTTTGACGCTGGAGTTCAGATATTCCAGATCTTTCGCTTCGTGAGTCGCACCCAGAATATTTGAGTCGGTGGAATAAGCTTTTTCCACGGACATTTTATAATCAAAACCAGCTTTGATCATAAACTCAGACATTTCTTGGCGGCCACCCAGCTCATCAATGAAATCAGTATCCAACCATGGTTTGTAAATTTGCAGCTCGGCATTGGTCAGCAAACCGTAACGATAGAAACGTTCAATATCGTTGCCTTTATAAGTACTACCATCACCCCAGATGTTGACGCCGTCATCTTTCATGGCGGCAACCAGCATGGTTCCAGTCACTGCACGGCCTAATGGCGTTGTATTGAAATAAGCAACACCTGCAGTTGTGTTATGGAAAGCACCGCACTGAATCGCAGCAATACCTTCAGCAACTAGTTGCTTACGGCAATCGATCAATCGGGCGTCTTCAGCTCCATATTCCATCGCACGACGAGGGATAGCATCATAGTCTTCTTCATCTGGTTGACCCAGATTGGCTGTATAAGCATAAGGCACTGCGCCTTTCTGACGCATCCATAACAATGCTGCGCTGGTATCCAGACCACCAGAGAAAGCGATACCAATGCGTTCGCCAACTGGAAGATGCTTGAGAATCGTAGTCATAATTTTAATCCTGCTCGAAAGAACTATGGAGTAATGCATACCTTTCAGGTTATGCACTTATCACCCTGAACCTGTGTCTGAAAATTAAGGATGTGAAAGCGGAAAGCAGCTAATCACATCGGCAAATCACACACACTGATGAGAAAATATTCTCCACCTACTGATTGGTCAACAAAATCTATGTTACCGATTAGCCTAGGTGTTCCGTGGTAATGGTCTTAATTTTTATTATGCATATTTATGCATAATAAATGAGTGATAATTTAATCATGAGTCAGTAT
>CAIZDF010000486.1 GCA_903931645.1 uncultured Tolumonas sp. | reverse complement strand
GCAGCAGATGTTTAGTCTTTTTTCTGCAGCAGATATTTCACCAGCGCGATATATTCTTCAGTGCTCTTGATACCTTCGGTTTTCACCAGATATTTACCATTCACCACGGTTGATGGCACGGCACGAATGTTCATACTGCCAGTGCTGCGATCATATTGCGCGACCATACCGGTTACGGCGAAGCTGTCTACGGCACCATCGAAATCTTTACCGTTCAAACCGGCTTTCTCAAACACGGCACGTACATCGGCACGATTTTGTGGTGCTTTTTGCTCAGCGTGGATCAGGCTGAAAAACATAGGTGTTACTTTTTCTTCTACTTTCAGCAGGTCAGCAACCGCATAAGCTCGTTGCAGCTCTGGGCCCATCTCTTTACCCAGGAAGGCAACGGGTGTGCGTTTAAAAGCTACATCAGCCGGTAACTGTTTTTTCAATTCAGCCATAATCGGTTCGAACTGATAGCAGTGTGGACAAAAATACGAGAAAAACTCCATCACTTCTGGTTTTGGCGTGTTGGTCTGACGAATAATTTCGTAATTCACATTTTCTTTAAATTCTGGTGCAGCCTGCAGGAAAGGGGCAATCAACAGACCAACCAGCAACACAAACAGTTTTTTCATAGTAAGTTCCGTATCAGGGTAGAGGATAAATCACGGTGTAATGCGCCAAGACTATTCACTCCTTTTCCGTTCGTCAATTGCGATCGAATAATAGTCATCGATATCGGTGAAATGAGGCTAAGTTGGTGTTTATAGAGCGAGAATTTATCGGCTAAGGAAGCACAGCCAACGATTTATATAGTGAGCAACATCACGAAAATGGCTGGGTAATTTGCAAATTGCGAAAAACGAAGTATATTGGTTTCGTCTGGCGCGCACAGCATGTGCATAATAATGCCAAACATAATAAAGAAACCGACACATCGGTCATAAGCTGTTGAAAGCAGCGGGATAGTGTGTAATTCGATTGAGCTTGCCTTGGCAGGCTCAAGTCATTTCTGGCGGTATGAAAAGTGATCCCTTCCTTTACCGCATTCATATTCTGATTTTTATCTTTGCGCCGTTGATATCAACGACGCATTACTACTATCGATTAGCTAAGTGCCGGCACTGATTTAGCAAACGTCAGCAGTGAATCTTGCACTTCATCGGCCAGCGCCTGTGCTTCTTCGGTGACGGCTTTACCGGTACGCACCAGAATCTTATGGGTTACACCAGCCGCTTTAGCGGCCTGCATGTCGGCACCTTTGTCACCCACCATATAGGAATTCGCCAGATCAATATCCAGCTCTTTGGCGGCGTCAAGCAACATACCCGGTGCAGGTTTACGGCAGTCACAAACCTGACGGTAAGGTGCTTCACCTTCTGTAGGGTGATGCGGGCAGTAATAGATACCGTCGAGGTCAACATCACGGTCCGCCAGTGACCAGTCCATCCATTCGGTCAGGTGCATAAATTGTTTTTCGGTGAAAAAACCACGGGCAATGCCAGACTGATTGGTGACTAATACCAAGCAGTAGCCTTTTTTCTTCAGCAATTGTAATGCTTCAATCGCACCGTCAATAAAGTGAAAATCGTCCACGGCAGCGACATAACCCGTATCCTGATTAATCACGCCGTCCCGATCCAGAAATACCGCAACTTTGGCCACAATTTATCCTCATTAATTACACTGCTGCTTATTGTAGGGGATTTCCAGTCGCGGGGCAGGATACAATTTAAAAAAACCACCACGGAATCGTTATGCCTCAGCCATTCGAAGACTCTCTTGCAGAACGTTCCGCGCGTTTGCTCTGTCGTGGCGAGCGGCGGTTGTTATTGCTGACGGGGAATGCGGCGGCTTGCCAGCAAAAGGCAACGACACTTTGGCAAAGCGGCGCATTATGGCTGGGTGATGGCCCAGTTGAGTGTTTACCGCAAAAATCGCAGCACACCATGCCTTGGCTGGGGCAGGAATATCCGTTGGTGGTGGTCAATGGTTTTTCCGGGTTATCGCCAGAGATTTTAGGTGCGGTCGGGGGGGCAGTGCGTGCCGGTGGATTGTTGGTCTTACTGATGCCGCCGTTGGCTGATTGGCCGATCTTTGCCGACCCCGATCACCGGCGTTATGTGTCACAGCCGGAAGAGATGTCGCGTTGTTACCCGCATTTCCTGCAGCGGCTGTTGCGCTTGTTACAGGCTGACCCTGACGTCTGGGACTGGGATCTCAGTGCCAATCATTTACAGGCAGAATTGCCGGAATTCTCGACTGTGGCGTGGCATAGAACAGCTGATGCTGACGGGTGCCTGAGTGCAGAGCAACATGCGGCGATGCTGGCGGTGGAGCAATGTGCGTTGGCGACCAAAGCCTATCCGCTGGTCATCATGGCTGATCGCGGGCGCGGTAAGTCAACCGCACTGGGTTTGGCGGCGCGCCATTTATTGGTACAAGGTAAACGGCTGGTCGTCACAGCACCCTCACAACAATCGGCACAGACGCTGTTGCGACATGCTGGTCAGCATCCGGCACTTTGCTTTTACAGTCCGGAAATGTTGCTGGAACAGGATATTGCGTTAGATCTGCTGCTGGTTGATGAGGCGGCAGCGATCCCAGCGGCACTATTACGCCAGTTACAGCAAAAATATCAACGGTTGGTGTATGCCACCACCATTCATGGTTATGAAGGTTCGGGGCATGGTTTTGAGCTACGCATGTGCCGCTGGCTAGCCACGCATTGGCCGCACTGGCAACAGCTCACTTTAACCACACCACTGCGCTGGGCCATCAGCGATCCGCTGGAGCCGTTGCTGGCGAACATCTTATTGCTGGATGCTGATGCCCCGCCGTTGCCAGCAACGCGATCAACGAAGTTCACGCTGCAACAAGTGAGTTCTGCTGAACTATTACAAGATGAAGCGCTGTTACGGCAACTGTTTGGTTTGCTGGTGTTGGCGCATTATCAGACTTCACCCACTGATCTGCGGTTGTTGCTGGATTGCCCGGATATAGAGATCTGGCTGTGGCGTGATGACATCGCGTTATATGGCGTGGCGTTGCTGATGCGCGAAGGGCCCATCGACAGTGCGCTGGCGGAGCAGATCTGGGCGGGACGGCGGCGTCCGCGCGGGCAACTATTACCGCAAACCTTGCTGGCACATTGTGGTTATCTGGCGGCAGCTAATTACCGTTACCGGCGCGTGATGCGTATTGCCGTGCATCCGGCCTGTCAGCAACAGGGGCTGGGCAGCCAGTTTATGGCGGCGTTAACGCAACATTATCAGGGGCAGGCCGATTTTCTGGGGTGCTCGTTCGCAGCGACTCCCGAGGTGCTGCGGTTTTGGCGTAAACAAGGCTGGCAGGCGGTGCGGTTAGGTTTAAGCAAAGATGTCGCCACCGGTTGCCATGCCGCGGTGTTACTGCTGGCGTTACGGCCGGAATTACAACTGCAATTGACGCAATGGCAGCAGCAATTCCAGCGACAATTACCGGTCTGGCTGGCCCATGGCTTATCGGAGCTATCGACAGAGATTATTGTGCCTTTGCTGCAATCAGCCACAGTGGAACCACTGACCGGGCAGGAACAACAAGATCTGCTGGCGTTTACCGATCATCACCGTTCGCCTGATCATTGCTGGCCATCGGTATTACGGGCCATGCAGGTGCATGGTGCTGAATTGGCGCAATTGCCTGAGATGTTGGCGGCGTTATTGATCCAGCGGTTTTGGCAAGGGAAGGATTGGGTCTGGTTGGCGCAACAGCATCAGCTGGCAGGGCAAAAGGCCGTGGCGCAGCAATTACGGCTGGCGATAAAACAACTGCTCCTCCCGCATGGCGGTGAAGAGCAGTGAGAAGACTGGTATCGTAGAATTATTTCTGTTTATCCAGGAAGGTCTTGGTTGCTTCGATCTGAGCTTGGTCAAAAGCCAGACGCGCTTTTACCATATCGATAAATTTAGCTTTTACGGCTGGGTCTTTGATTTCATCCAGCTGTTTTTGCAATGCTTCAGTGTCCATCATGTGCATACCACGTTGAGCACCAGCTTCATGGCCTTTCATCATTTTACCGTGACGCATCATGCCATCACCATCTGCATCCGGACCACCAAATGGGCAAGGTTGCACCATTGGTGCGGTCGGTGCAGCAGCTGACGTTGTAGCTTGTGTTGCTGCCCAGCTGGCCAATGGTAAACCGGTCATCAGAGCTACCGTCAGCAGAGCTTGTTTACGTGTTAACATAGTCGTTCCCCTCTTCTCGTATCAATTTGTTTTTGCACTATCATTACAGACCATAAATGTCACTTGGCTGTGCCAAAAACAGACTATTTTGTAACAGACTTTGCCAGATTAGCCCTGTGACATAATTTGCCATACATTCCTTACGCAACTTTATATACTGACAGCAATAGCCTCCGAGGAACCCGCATGAACCAGACCCTGCCGCATATTCTGGTGGTTGATGACCACGCAGAAATTCGTGATTTGCTGAAACGTTTTCTGGAGCAACATGGCTTCAAAGTCACCTGTGCCCGTGATGGCAAGGAGATGAAACGTTTGCTGGAAAATGGTCATTTCACATTGCTGGTGCTGGATCTGATGTTGCCAGGGGAAGATGGGCTGACCTTGTGTCGTGATCTGCGGGCCCGTTCGTCGTTACCGGTGGTGATGCTGACCGCGATGGGCGAAGAGATGGATCGCATCATCGGCTTAGAGATGGGCGCCGATGATTATCTGGCGAAACCCTTTAATCCGCGTGAATTGCTGGCGCGCATTAAAGCGGTATTACGCCGTGCCAATCTGATGCCAGAAGCGCAAGAGGAACTGCCTGAGCGATTGCATTTTGATCATTGGCAGCTGGATCTGGCACGTCGTGAGCTGGTGGATGAATTCGGTGTGGCGATCAGCCTTTCTACCGCCGAATTTGATCTGCTGAAAGTGTTTCTGGAACGACCAAAGCGGGTGCTCAGTCGTGATCAACTGCTGGACATGGCGCGTGGACGCGAAGCACAAGCCTTTGATCGCGCGATTGATACACTGGTGAGTCGCTTACGCCGTAAACTGGAAGTCGACCCGAAAAAACCGGAGCTGATTAAAACCGTCTGGGGTGGTGGTTATATGTTCAGCGCTGAGGTACGGCATGAGCACTGATTTTCCGGCCTTATGGCGTCGCTGGTTACCGCAAAGTATTACTGCACAAATTCTGTTGCTGGCGCTGGCCGGGTTAATTCTGGCGCAGGTGTTAGGGTTACAGATTTACCGTTCGGAACGGGATGAAGCCTTGGGGCTGGTGAACAGCCGCAACGCGATGATCCGACTCTCTTCGGTGGTGCGTCTGCTTAGTAGTTCGCCACCGGAATTGCATGAAGAAATTTTACGTGCCAGTCGTAGCGAAACGTTGATGATGCGTATCCAGGATGTGCCGTTATCACCCAGCGAACATAACCAGCAATATGAAGACGTGTTACGGCGTCTGCTCGAATATCCGAATAATCTCAGTGTACAGATCAGCGCGGAGCGGGTCAGTGAGCAGCTGCCACCCACTATGTTCCAGCAGATGCATCAGCAGATGCGTGATGGGCAGGGACATAACCGTACCGGATTACCACCACCGCCGTTCTGGCAGCGTGATGTACGATTGTATGGCTCAGTTGAGTTGCTGGATGGCCGCTGGCTGAATTTCAGCTCATTGGCCGATCGGGAACCGCCGACTTGGTCGCTGAGCGCATTACTGAGTTTATTGCTGGTGGCCTTGCTGATCGGTGCGGTGCTGGTGGTCTTGTTACGTCGCATCACTCGGCCACTAAAGCTGCTGGTTCAGCAGGCAGAACAGTTTGGGCGCGGTGCGGCCATTCCACCCTTGAGTGAATCAGGCCCGCTGGAAGTGGCAGAAACATTGGCGGCATTTAACCGCATGCAATTACGCCTGAACCGCTTTGTGCAAGATCGCACGCAGATGTTGGCGGCGATTTCACATGACTTGCGCACACCACTGACCAGTCTGCGCCTGCGTTGTGAATTTTTGCCGGATGGCGAAGATCGTGACCGCATGCTGCAAACACTGGCGCAGATGGAAAGCATGCTGCACGCGACATTAAGTTTTGCCCGCGATGAACATCAGGGTGAAGAGAACCGTAATGTCGATCTGGTCAGTTTGTTGCACAGCATGTGTGATGACTATGAAGATAATGGTCAGCCGGTGGAATGTTATGCCGAAGGCAAACGCGTCTATCAGTGCCGGCCGGAAGTGTTGCGCCGGGTGCTGCAAAACCTGATCAACAATGCGCTGAAATATGCCGGTGACGCCGAAGTGTCGTTGGATGCTACTGCCACTGCGATTTTGATCCGCGTGCGTGACCACGGCGAAGGCATTCCGGAAGATCAGCTGGAGGCGGTGTTTAAACCGTTTTTCCGCCTTGATACTGCGCGCAATACCGAAGATGGCAGTGTTGGTTTGGGGCTGGCGATTGCGCGGACCCTGATCCATCAACATGGTGGCGAATTGCGGCTCTCGAACGCGCCGGACGGCGGCTTGTTGGCCGAAATTCAGTTACCGCTTTAAGCTGGCGGGGCAAACCTGCTTGGTTTCCCTTGGTGAAATCCGTATAGTCGTTGGGTTTTCCTGACAGGATTAGAGAGCATGTTTCAAGATAACCCGTTACTGGCGCAGCTCAAGCAGCAGCTTCGCGACAATCTGCCGAAAAAAGAGGGGGTCGTTCGTGCCTCCGATCGTGGTTTCGGCTTTCTGGAAACCGATCATCGGGGCGAAAGCTACTTCATTGCACCACAGCAGATGAAGCGAGTCATGCACGGTGACCGGATTATCGCGGTGATCCGCGCGGAAAACGGCAAAGAGCAAGCCGAACCGGAATCACTGGTGACCCCATTCCTGACCCGTTTTGTGGCGCGCATCAAGGTGATCAAAGATCGCCTGTTCGTGGTGCCTGACCATCCGGTGATGAAAGATGCGATCAAAGCTCGCCCGATGAAAGGACTGGACGAAAGTCAGTTCAAAGAAGGCGACTGGGTCATTGCGAATCTGAAACGTCACGGCATGAATGAGGCCAGTGGCCATTTCGCCGAAATTACCGAATATGTCACGCACAACAATGATCCGGAAGCGCCGTGGTGGGTGGTGTTACGTCGCCATGACTTGCCGCGTTGTGCACCGGAAATTGAACAAGAATGGCAACTGCGTGAAGAAGGTCTGACCCGCGAAGATCTGACTACGCTGCCATTTGTCACTATCGACGGTGAATCGACCCGCGATATGGACGATGCGCTCTATATCGAAAAAACCGCTGACGGCTGGAAATTGCTGGTGGCCATTGCCGACCCGACGGCCTATATCGAGCCAGGCAGTGCGCTGGATCTGGAAGCATCCAAACGTGCGTTTACCGTCTATCTGCCGGGCCGCAATATTCCAATGATCCCGCGTCACTTAAGTGACGAGCTGTGTTCACTGCATGAAGGTGAAGAGCGTCCGGCACTGTGCTGTGAAATGCTGATCACCGCCGACGGTGAGCTGCTACCAGAGCCACGTTTCTTTGCGGCTAATATCCGTTCACAAGGCCGTCTGATTTATGATCAACTGTCTGACTGGCTGGAAAATGGTAGTGCGGAAGGTTTTGTGCCAGCACCAGCGATTGTCGAGCAGATCGAACAGTTGCAAGCCGCGACGACGGCGCGTCAGAATTGGCGCAAAGAGCATGCGATCCTGTTTAAAGATCGCCCGGACTATGATTTCGAGTTGAACGAAGCCGGTGAAGTGGTCGCGATCCATGCATCATTCCGTCGCAGTGCCAACAAGATTGTGGAAGAGGCGATGATTGCCGCCAACCAATGTGCCGGTGACTTCCTGGCCCGTAATCCGGGTTACGGTATTTTCAACGTCCACGCCGGTCTGGATGTCGAAAAATTCAAAGGTGTGCAGGAATTACTGCAACAACACGAAGCGCCGTTGACGGATGAAACCTTGCGGACACTGCCAGGTTTCTGCCAATTACGTCACTGGCTGGATGCGCAACCGACCAGTTATTTGGATAACCGCATCCGTCGTTTCCAGACCTACTCACTGATGTCAGCAGAACCAGGCCCGCATTTCGGCTTAGGCCTGAGCCATTACGCGACCTGGACGTCACCAATCCGTAAATACGGCGATATGATCAACCACCGTATCCTGAAAGCTATCATCAGCAATCAGGAAGTGCCGGTGCGTGCCGATGCGGCACTGACCGATGCGCTGAGCTTGTCACGCCGCAGCAACCGCATGGCAGAACGTGATATTGGCGATTGGTTATATGCCCGCTTCCTGCTGCCAGCAGTGGCTTCCGGGCAGGTGTTTGATGCTGAAGTTATGGATGTGATGCGCAGTGGTATTAAAGTGCGTCTGCTGGAAAACGGCGCCGTCTGTTTCGTGCCGGGCAGTCTGATCCTGAAAGACCGTAAGCGTTTCACCTGCAGTCATGACGACGGTCGTGCCATGCTGGATGGTGAAGTGTATTACGAATTGGGCCAGACCATTCAGGTCAAACTGCAGGATGCCATTGAAGCAACCCGCACCCTGATTGCCATTCCAACCGAGTTACCATCGGCGGCAGCACCCGTGACGAAAGAAGCGTTGGCGGAATCCGAACACGAGCTGATGGATGAGCTACTGACTGAACCTGCGGATACTGCGCCGGAAGAAGACGAAGCTTAAAACCAATTCAGCGCTTCGCGTGTTGGGTGAGCTAAAGAAAAACCCTGCTTTATCGGCAGGGTTTATTTTTTCTGGCGATACCGGCTTTTTTCTGTTTACTACGCCAGCAGTTTTTCCATCCAACGTTGTGCTATCAATGCCTGTTCGCCACTGACTTTCGGGGTGGTCTGATTGGCGACACACTCCAGGAAATGTTCCACCATTGGGGTAAAGCCGCGTAATTCTAATATGGTTTGCCAGCTACCGGCGGTAGACACACAGATCTTGCCATCGCGTTCCTCTTCCAGGCGATTGAGGTCGCGTACTCGCATCACGGCGCCATGGGTGATCACTTCTAGCAACTCTGCTTGTGAGCCGGCATCTCGGTGCATGGCGGTAGTGATCAACTTATTGTCATGACGGAACACATGGCCGGCAAAAATCAGCTCATCTTGCGCCGTAGTGTTAACTTGGCTAGCGAGCAGCGACAGATCACCATCACACAGCCAGAGCACGGTATCCAGCAGATGCAGATAGTCATCAAACATCGTAAAACGGAGCGGGTTGTTGATGCCATGAATGCGGTGCTTTTCAAAACGCACGGCTGCGGCAGCAGGCATCTGTTCTTTGATGGTTTGATAAAACGGGGCAAACCGGCGGTTAAATCCGACCATCAGGGTGCGTTGCTGTTTTTCCGCCAGCGCGACTAAGGCTTCGGCCTGATCGAGGGTATCAGCTAACGGTTTGTCGATATAAACGTGCAGCCCTTTACGCAGCATATGCTCGGCGATTTCGTAGTGCGTATTGGTTGAGCTGTGAATAAACACGACGTCGCAGTTGGCCGCTAGTTCATCGAGTGAGAAAAAAGCGACGAGACGATATTGTTGGCAGAGCAGGCAGTTTTTTTGCTGATTGGGGGTATAAGTACCGACTAATTCCCAGTGTTTGGCCTGCGATAAGATCGGCAGATAGACTTTCTGCGCGATACCACCCAGACCCACTATGCCTACCCGTAGTTTACGCATGCTGCCTCCTTTTTCTGCTTCGAAAACAGCATGGTAGAGTTACAGGTAACAGCGAGGCAAGTTGGAACTAAATCTCAAGCCGTATTCTGTTACCTGTTAGACATTTATGCGCTTACAGTGCCGCCATGGCTTCTTTCGCCAATTGTCCGATCTTGTCCCATTGCTGGTTATCAATCAGATCGGCCGGCACCATCCACGTACCGCCACAAGCGACAACGGTTTTCAAACTCAGATAAGTTTTTACGTTATCGGGGGTCACACCGCCAGTAGGCATAAATTTCACCGGATACACGGCCGACATGGCTTTCAGCATATTCACACCGCCAGATGGCTCTGCTGGGAAGAATTTTAGCATGCGCAGGCCCATCTCCATGGCTTGTTCCACCAGACTTGGGTTGTTGACGCCCGGCACAATGGCCACTCCGCGTTGTTGGCAATAACGCACGGTGGTTGGGTTGAAACCAGGGCTGACGATGAAATCCACACCGGCAGCAATGGCTTCATCGACTTGTGCGGTGGTCAGCACAGTGCCGGCACCGATCAACATGTCGGGGAACGCGGCACGCATACGGCGAATGGCCTCTGCCGCTGCAGGGGTACGGAAGGTGATTTCCGCGCTCGGCATGCCATTTTCGACTAACACGCGGCCCAAATTCACCGCATCATCGGCGTTGTTAATGGCAATAACCGGGATCACTTTCAGTGCTTGCAGACGTTCAACTAAAGTAGGCATGGTTTCTCCAAAGAAAAATTAAAGGGATGATGACGGCATCACGTCAGCAGGAATAATGGCGCCGCGATGTTGGATCACGGTACCTGCCAGACGATGCCCTTGGATGGCAGATTCAGTCACGCTGCCGTGTTGCAGACGGCGGGCCAGATAACCGGCGCTGAATGAATCACCTGCCGCCGTGGTGTCGACCACGTCTTGAGCGGCAATTTTCTGTGCTGGCACTTCTTCCCGAACACCCGATTTACTGACGATCACACAAGGTGACGAACCGCGTTTGATCACGATTTCATCCACCCCCCATGTTAAGGTGCGTTCAATAACCTCTTCCAACGGACGGTTACCCCACAGTGCATCTTCATCATCCAGCGTCAGAAATGCGATGTCGGTGAGTGTCAGCATTTGCTGATAACTTTGCTGTGTCTCTTCACGGCTTTGCCATAAACGAGGGCGGTAGTTGTTATCAAACACTACGCGGCCACCTTGGCTGCGAAACGTGCTGAGGAAATTAAATAAGTGAGAGCGGCTGCTTGGGCTCAAAATCGCCAAGCTGATCCCGCTGAGATAAATCACATCCATCTGCGCGAGCTGCGCTAGCACGGCTTCAGTCTGTTCGGTTTCCAGCCAATATTTGGCCGCCGCATCGCTGCGCCAGTAAGAGAAACTGCGTTCGCCATGGCTATCGGTGTCGATGAAATAAAGCCCTGGCATTTTATTCGCCAGACGCTGAACCAATGTCGTGTCGACACCTTCTTGTTGCCAGTTATCGAGCATGGTCTGACTGAAATTGTC
>CAIZDF010000485.1 GCA_903931645.1 uncultured Tolumonas sp. | reverse complement strand
GCTGGGAATGGGGCTCTTTAGTTTTCTCGGTAAAGATCCGTTTCATGCGATGCATGTATTCTTTATCAGCCCACTTGCCGATGGTTATAACATTGGTGAGTTATTAGTAAAAACTGCACCAATGTTACTTTGTGCAATTGGTCTGGCACTTTGTTACCAGGCAAATTTGTGGAATATCGGTGCCGAAGGTCAGCTTTTGATGGGCGCTGTTGTTGGTAGTGCAGTCAGTCTGCATTTTGCTGATAACTCGCTCAGTGTCTGGTTTGCTCTGATTGCTGGTGTTCTGGCTGGTATGACTTGGTCAGGTATTGCGATTGCCCTGCGTCAATGGTTCAACAGCAATATCATCTTATCTACCATCATGTTGAACTACATAGCCCTTTACGCATTGCAATGGGCCGTGCATGGACCACTGAAAGACCCTGAAGGTATGGGCTTTCCTGAATCAGCGATGTTTACTGATTCACAGCTGTTACCAATCCTGATTGAAAATACCCGTGTGCATTTGGGCGTGTTATTTGCATTACTCGCTGCAGTGTTATGCTGGGTGTTATTACGCTTTACTTGGTTAGGCTTCCAGATCCGCGTATTGGGGCACGATGAGTCATCTGCGCACTATGCTGGGTTTTCTATTCGTCGCTTGCGCTGGGGCATTATGCTGTTATCTGGTGCACTAGCGGGTCTGGCTGGTGCGTGTGAAGTATCTGGCCCTATTGGTCAGCTGATCCCATCCGTATCACCGGGTTATGGTTATGCTGCGATTATCGTCGCATGGCTCGGGCGCTTACATCCCATTGGTATGCTGTTATCAGGCCTGTTCTTAGGTTTGATTTACATGGGTGGTGACATGGCTCAGATCGAGCTAGGTGTTCCAACCGCGATTACTGGTTTATTTCAAGGTTCATTGCTGTTCTTGTTACTCGCTAGTGATTTCCTGCTGAAATACCGTTTAGTTAAAGTGACATCTAAGGAAATTCAGAATGGATAATGTACTGCTCCTGCAAATTCTGACGGCAGCAATTAAGACGGGAACACCGTTATTGCTGGTTGCCTTAGGTGAAATGGTCTGTGAAAAATCAGGTGTCCTGAACCTCGGCCAAGAAGGTATGATGCTGATGGGCGCTGTATGTGGTTTTATTGCCGCATTCAGCACCGGATCTCTGTTCTTAGGTGTCTTAGCTGCCATGTTAGCAGGCATGCTGATGTCACTGTTGTTTGGCGTGATAAGCATGCATTTACGCGCTAATCAGGTGGCAACAGGTTTAGCTTTAACCATTTTCGGAACAGGGCTAAGCGCATTTGTCGGTGCAGCTTATGTAGGCAAAACAGTTAAAGGCTTCCAAGGCGTTCATATTCCACTATTGGGCGATATACCTTTCCTTGGTCAATTGCTCTTCTCGCATGATGTCATGATCTATGTGAGTTGGTTACTGGTGTTAATTGTCGGATGGTTCTGCGTGAAAACGCGCGGTGGCCTGATTTTACGCGCCGTAGGTGAAAACCCACATAACGCTAATGCCATCGGCTTACCGGTTCTAACCGTACGTTATCTGGCAATCCTGTTTGGCGGTGCTATGGCGGGTCTGGCTGGTTCTTACATGTCGCTGGCTTACACACCAATGTGGATGGAAAACATGACCGGTGGTCGTGGCTGGATTGCTTTAGCATTGGTCGTGTTTGCATCATGGAAAACCAAAAATCTGGTTTTGGGTGCCTACTTATTTGGTATCGCCAGCATTATGCATTTGGTGTTACAAGGCTTAGGAATGAAGATCTCCCCTAGCCTGTTAGCTATGCTGCCTTATCTGGCTACACTGATAGTCATGATTTTCATTGGTTCTAATCGGATGAAAGAAAAACTGTCTGCCCCTATGTCGTTGGGTCAGACGTTTGATTCTAGAGTATAACTTTTCATCAATTTCTTTAGCTGTGTAATTGATGAGCCGCAAGCTTTGGCTTGTGTTTCTTAAAAATGATCGGAGAAATACGAATGAAGACAAGGATTTTTCGTTTACTGGCTGTAGCTGCATTAACTGCTGGCTGTGCTGTTTCAGCAGCGTCTGCCGCAGAAGAACCAATGAAAGTTGGTTTTGTGTATGTTGGCCCGGTTGGTGATCATGGCTGGAGCTATGAACATGACCGCGCGCGTAAAGAGTTGGAAAAAGCCCTTCCAGGCCAGATCCAAACCACGTTTGTTGAAAACGTGGGAGAAGGTGCTGATGCTGAACGAGTAATTACTCAATTGGCTAAAGGTGGCAACAAAATCATTTTCACCACCTCTTTTGGTTTCATGAATCCGACTCTGAAAGTAGCGAAAAAATTCCCTAACGTAGTCTTTGAACATGCAACTGGCTACAAACGTACCAATAACGTGGGCACTTACGTTCAGCGCGCTTACGAAGGTCGGTATGTTGCGGGTGTTGCAGCTGGTCTGTTAACAAAATCTAATACCATTGGTTATATCGCTGCATTCCCTATTCCGGAAGTTCTGCGTGATATCGATGCAACCTACATGGGTGCAAAATCTGTTAATCCAAATGTAAAAATCAAAATCGTTTGGGCTAATACATGGTATGACCCAGGTAAAGAAACTGATGCCGCTAACGCTTTGATTGACCAAGGTGTTGACGTGTTAATGCAGCATACTGATAGCCCAGCACCAATGATGGTAGCTGAAAAACGCGGTATCCGTGCCGTAGGTCAAGCGTCTGACGTAGCACAATATGGTCCTAAAGCTCATATTTTCTCTATTCAAGACAACTGGGAACCACACTACATCAAAACTGTGCAAGCAGTTAAAGATGGCAGCTGGAAACCTCAGGACTACTGGGGTGGTTTTGCTGAAGACGTAGTTCGTCTGGCATCTATCAACGACAATCTGCCACAGAATGTTAAAGATGCTATCAAAACTAACTTTGACAAGATCAAATCTGGCGAACTGAAACCATTTACTGGCCCATTAAAAGACAACACTGGTAAAGAAGTTGTTGCGGCTGGTCATTCACTGACTGATGCAGAACTGGCGCAAATCAACTGGTTTGTAGACGGTATCGACGCTACTGTTCCAAAATAAATCTCTGATTTAATCAGATGTATTAAGGGAGCTTCGGCTCCCTTTTTTATTTTGTTTAATATATAAAAAAAGCCCTGAAACTCAGGGCTAATTTATCCTCAATACGATGAATATCAGATCACCGCAGCGATGCCTTCAATCAGCGCATCAATGTTATTTCGGGTAATACCAGCAACACTGATACGACCAGAACCGACGATATAGATCGCGAATTCTTTGTTCAGACGAGT
>CAIZDF010000484.1 GCA_903931645.1 uncultured Tolumonas sp. | reverse complement strand
CGCGCGTTGGAATATTTCGATCAGCGTTTGCCGGAACTGTTTGCGCTATTGCAACCGGGCGATCGGGTCGTGTTAACCGCCGATCACGGTTGTGATCCGATCTGGACGGGCAGCGATCATACCCGAGAACATGTGCCGGTCATTTTTTATGGCTCTACAGTAACCGCGCAAGATCTGGGTTTGCGGAATACATTTGCAGATATCGGCCAGACCATTGCGGTCTATCATGGCCTACCACCACTAGAATATGGCAGCAACTGCTTGCCGGAACATCATTAAGAAGAAGGAATAAAAAATGGCAACTCCACACATTAATGCCAAAGATGGTGCTTTTGCTGAAACAGTATTGATGCCAGGTGATCCACTGCGCGCGAAATATATTGCGGAAACATACCTTGAAGGCGCCGAGCTGGTGACCGATGTACGCAACATGTTTGGTTATACCGGTTTTTACCAAGGCGAGCGGATCTCCGTCATGGGCCATGGTATGGGCATACCATCCTGTTCAATTTATACCAAAGAGCTGATCACGGAATACGGCGTGAAAAACATCATCCGTATTGGTTCCTGTGGTGCGGTGCGAGCGGATGTCAAAGTGCGTGATGTGATCATCGGCATGGGGGCCAGTACTGATTCCAAAGTGAATCGTATGCGCTTTAAAGATCATGATTTCGCCGCCATTGCCGATTTCGGTCTGCTGCGCAATGCCGTGACTGCCGCTGAAAAACTGGGTATTCCGGTTAAGGTCGGTAATCTGTTTTCAGCCGATTTGTTTTATACCCCCGATCCATCGATGTTCGATGTGATGGATAAATACGGCATTCTCGGTGTGGAAATGGAAGCGGCTGGCATCTATGGTGTCGCAGCGGAGTATGGCGCGAAAGCACTGGCGATCTGTACTGTTTCTGATCATATCAAAAGCGGTGAGCAGACCTCAGCGGAAGAACGTCAGACCACGTTTAACGATATGATGAAAATTGCACTCGATTCCGTATTGCTGAAATAGTCATCCTGCCGATTTAACACTTGCTTCCAGGAAAAGCGATCGGCTACGCTGTCGACCGCTTTTTCTGACAGGGAGTGTATCACCATGCCAATTTCCGCGTTGCCTGAGCAAATTGCTGACTGGCTCGTCCATTTTCCCGCCTCTGGCGTGCTTCAATTTACTGATCGTGGTATCGAGGCGATTGATAAGCCAGAATGTGACGGTTTTGTCGTGCTGATGGGCGCGTCACTGGCACCAGAGCATGTTGCTGCTACGATCAAGCAGATCCGTGAGATGGGCATGCAAGTCTGTGGTTTTATGCCGTTTGCTGTCGGAAACGTCTGGACGGTCGTGCTGGGCACGTCTGCGCACTCATCAGATCTGACGCAATGGTTAAAAATCCAGGACTGGCCAATTGATGGTGCCCATGTCGCTGAGTTGCCTCGTCTGCAGGCGGGTGGTTTGATCCTGATGGATATGGATTCCACCGCAATCCAGATTGAATGTATCGACGAAATCGCCCGTCTGGCGGGAGTCGGTGAGCAGGTTTCTGCAGTAACCGCAGCGGCAATGCACGGGAAGCTGGATTTTGCTGAAAGTCTGCGTAACCGGGTTGCGTTGTTAAAAGATGCGCCGGTGTCTATTCTGGATCAGGTCGCGAACAATATTCCGTTAATGCCGGGGCTGACTGATCTGGTCAGTACCGCGAAATCGGCTGGCTGGAAGGTGGCGATTGCTTCGGGTGGTTTCACTTATTTTGCCGGCAAATTACAACGCGATCTGGGTTTAGATCATATTGAATCGAATGTGCTCGATATCGATGGTGACCATCTGACTGGTAAAGTAAATGGCCGCATCGTTGATGCCAAAGTGAAAGCAGAAACGCTGAAAGAGCTGCAAGCGCGCTATCAGATCTCAGACAAACAAACTGTAGCGATCGGTGATGGCGCGAATGATTTGCCGATGCTGAAAGCGGCTGCGTTAGGGGTGGCGATCCATGCCAAACCAGTGGTACGCGAACAAGCTCAGGTGGCGATCCGTCATATGAATTTGGAAGCGGTGATCTGTCTGCTACAAGCTGGTGATTTAATCGCGCGGGCTTGAGCTCAAAATCAAAGAAAACCGGCATAAAAACGCCGGTTTTTTTATTTAGTGTTTAATATCCAGCCTCTGTAATGTGGCTTCTGTGGTATCAATCACATCGCAGACACCCACCTCACTCCAAAGTGCCTCTTCCAGCTGTTTGGCTTTATGAATGGCGTATTTGGCGATG
>CAIZDF010000483.1 GCA_903931645.1 uncultured Tolumonas sp. | reverse complement strand
GGAAGTGGTGCTGTATGACCAGCTGGTATCGAAAGAAGTCTTAAATCTGGTACGCCGCGATGCAGAGCGTATCAGTGTAGGTAAAAAAGCCGGTCACCATAGTGTGCCGCAACATGAAATCAATGAATTGTTATTAACTCATGCTCGTGCTGGTAAACGTGTTGTGCGCTTAAAAGGCGGTGACCCGTTCATGTTGGGGCGAGGTGCGGAAGAGTTAGACGCGGCCAGAGCCGAAGGCATTCCGTTTACCGTGGTGCCGGGTATTACCGCGGCAGCCGGAGCAACCGCGTATGCGGGTATTCCACTCACACACCGTAATTTTGCACAAAGTGCCGTATTTATTACCGGCCATTGCAAACAAGACGGTGAAGAGCCGGATTGGGCCTCACTGGCTGCCAGCAACCAAACGCTGGTGATCTATATGGGGTTGATTGGTTCACCGACGATAACGCAACGTCTGATTGCCCATGGTCGCCGCCCGGAAACACCGGTGGCACTGATTGAACGTGGTACGACGCTGGAACAGCGAGTATTACGCGGTACGTTACAAGAATTACCTGAATTAGCCAAAGATGCCCGCAGCCCGTCACTGATTGTGATCGGTGAGGTGGCAGCACTGGCCGACACTTTAAGCTGGTTTGGTGGCGACACCGCGACTGGTAAAGAACATTTGATCAATCTTGCCTGATATAAGTCTGCATGGTCAGGCAAGGGCGTTAAAGAGGAGTTAGCATATGCAACTGGACACCGCACGATTAACCCATTTGAAGCAGTTGGAAGCCGAAAGCATCCATATCATCCGTGAAGTGGCCGCTGAGTTCCAAAATCCGGTGATGATGTATTCCATCGGTAAAGACTCCTCTGTCATGCTGCATCTGGCACGCAAAGCTTTCTATCCGGGCACACTACCGTTCCCGCTGCTGCATGTGGATACCACCTGGAAATTCCGCGAGATGATTAAGTTTCGTAATGAGACCGTGAAAAAATACGGTCTGGAATTGCTGGTACACATTAACCCGGATGCGGTGGCGATGAACCTAAATCCGTTTGAACACGGCAGCTCGAAACACACCGATATCTGGAAAACCGAAGGTTTGAAGCAGGCGCTGAATAAATACGGTTTTGATGCCGCTTTCGGTGGTGCGCGTCGTGATGAAGAGAAGTCACGTGCGAAAGAACGTGTCTACTCCTTCCGCGATAAAAACCACGCGTGGGATCCGAAAAACCAGCGTCCGGAGCTGTGGCGTCTCTATAACGGTCAGGTGAACAAAGGCGAAAGCATCCGCGTGTTCCCGTTGTCGAACTGGACCGAATTGGATATTTGGCAATACATCTATCTGGAAAACATTGAAATCGTTCCATTGTACTTCGCGGCAAAACGTCCGATTGTCGAGCGTGATGGTGTGAAAATCATGGTCGATGATGAGCGTATGCCGCTTAATCCGGGCGAAGTACCGCAAATGGAATCCGTCCGCTTCCGTACCCTCGGTTGTTATCCACTGACTGGGGCGGTCGAATCTGAAGCCTCAACCCTGCCGGAAATCATCGAAGAGATGCTGGTTTCGACCACCAGTGAACGGCAAGGACGTCTGATCGACAGCGATCAGGCTGGCTCAATGGAGCTGAAAAAACGTCAGGGTTATTTCTAAGGTTTGCGGGTTACTGAAACGGATTAAGGAACAAGACAATGAATACCACTATTGCCGAAGCAATCAAAGAAGAAGGCATCGAGACTTACCTGAAGAATCAGCAGCATAAAAGTTTGCTGCGTTTCCTGACCTGCGGCAGCGTGGATGACGGTAAAAGTACCCTGATCGGCCGTCTGTTACACGATTCCCGTCAGGTGTATGAAGATCATCTGAACACGTTAAAATCAGAAAGCCAAAAGATCGGTACCACGGGTGAAAAACTGGATTTCGCACTGCTGGTCGATGGCCTGCAAGCCGAACGTGAGCAGGGTATCACCATTGATGTGGCTTACCGTTATTTCTCTACCGCAAAGCGTAAATTCATCATCGCGGATACGCCGGGCCACGAGCAATATACCCGCAACATGGCAACCGGGGCGTCGACCTGTGATCTGGCGATCATCCTGATCGATGCGCGTCGTGGTGTACTGGAACAGACCCGTCGCCATAGCTTTATCGCCAGCCTGTTAGGCATTCGTCAGTTCATCGTCGCCGTCAACAAGATGGATCTGGTGAATTTTGACGAAAAAGTCTTCGACAGCATAAAAAACGAATATCTGGGTTTTGCCGCCGGTTTATCAAAAATTGACATCAAAGTCGTGCCGATTTCAGCACTGGATGGTGACAATCTGGTTACTAAGAGTGAACAGATGCCATGGTATACCGGTGAACCATTACTGACGCTGCTAGAAAATGCCGAAGTCGGTACTCGCAACGTCGATCTGCCGTTCCGTATGCCGATTCAGTTGGTGTCGCGTCCTAACCTGGATTTTCGTGGTTACATGGGGACTATCGCAGCGGGTGTGGTGAAACCGGGCGATGTGGTGAAAGTGTTGCCATCTGGTAAAGAGAGCAAAGTAAAACGCATCGTCACCTTTGATGGTGATCTTGATTACGCACTGCCGGGCGAAGCGGTCACACTGACATTAGAAGATGAGATTGATATCAGCCGTGGCGATCTGCTGGTGGCACCGGATGCCGACACGCAAATCACGCAACATGTGCTGGCTAATGTCGTTTGGATGACCGAAGAGCCGCTGCAGCCACATCGTCAGTATGATATTAAACTGGCAACCCGTAAGACCCGTGGTCATGTCGATGCGATCCGTCATCGCATTGATGTGAATACGCTGGAAAAACATGAAGCGACAGAATTGAAGCTGAATGAAATTGGTCTGCTGGAACTGTCATTGACCAATCAGATTGGGGTCGATCCTTATGACAAAGTGCGGGATACCGGTAGTTTCATCATCATTGATCGCCTGAGTAACGTGACCATTGGAGCCGGTATGGTGGTAGACGCACTGGCAGATAAGACGACCAAGACACAATTCAGCGAGTTTGAGCTGGAATTTAATGCGCTGGTGCGTAAACACTTCCCGCATTGGCAGGCGCTGGATATCAGCAAGCTGTAAGGTAATTATCAGAGGTAACCTGCGGGTTACCTCTTTGTTTTCGGGATGTACCTTAAATGAACAAAGACATCGTCTGGCACGAACATGCCATAGATAAAGCAGCGCGTGCCGCACAAAACGGCCACAAAGCGTTTGTGTTGTGGTTTACCGGTTTATCCGGTTCCGGCAAATCCACAATTGCTGGTGCATTAGAGCAAGAACTCTTCCGCCGTGGTGTGCATACCTATCTGTTAGATGGCGATAATGTGCGTCATGGTTTATGTAAAGGGTTGGGTTTTAGCTTGGCTGATCGTCAGGAGAATCTGCGTCGTGTCGGTGAAGCGTCCAAACTAATGGTTGATGCTGGTTTGGTCGTGTTAGCGGCGTTTGTCTCACCTTATCGGGCTGATCGTGATGCGATCCGTGCGTTATTGCCGGATGGTGAATTTGTCGAAGTGTTTGTCGATACGCCATTGGCTGAGTGCGAACAGCGCGATCCGAAAGGGCTGTATAAAAAAGCGCGCGCTGGTGAAATTAAAAACTTCACCGGTATCGATGACCCGTATGAAGCGCCGGAACAGCCGGAAGTGCATATTCACAATCATGGACGTTCTGTGAGCGATGTCGTTGCAGAATTGTTAGCACAATTACAAGCCCGTGGGTTATTAGCGGTATAAACGGCTGAAACCTTGCTGAAACGATTTCGGTAAGCTGTGAGTCAGATCAGTAATTTACAATAGTCGTATTAACTGTACGGATAGAGTTAACAAAATTGTTATGCTATTGTTAACCGGTAGGCCAGCTATGAGGTCTGCGAGGATTTAGCATAATGACGAATGACAACAAAATGCCAAAAACGAAATTACTCGTTTTGCTGCTGGTATATATCGCGCTGATTATAGGGCTGGCGGTTTATCTGTACTCTTGATAACACACGATGACGAGAAGG
>CAIZDF010000482.1 GCA_903931645.1 uncultured Tolumonas sp. | reverse complement strand
GGGATCAGTAATGACAACACCTAACTCGCCATCGCCACGGCTACCACCTCTTGATTTTAATGACGAAGAAAATCTTAACGTTGTGGATCATGGCGTGTTATTTGTTGATGAGCAGGGAGTGCTAGGTTATTACAACGCCTTCTGTCAAAAACTGTTTTCCTTAGAATACCCAAGCCCGCAGCCAGTCAATTACATTGAGCTACTGTCAGCATGGAGCGATACGCAAGGGTTATCACGACTTTGGTTTATTGAGCTTAATAAAGCAATTGCAGAGCGCCAGCTACACTACACACAGGTCAAGCATGATGGTGATACGTTAGAGTTTAAACATCAGCCTTTACCATCCGGTGGTTTTGTTCACTGTATTTACAATATCACCCGCAAAGTCAGACAAGAGCAATTATCGGCACTGCAATATTCCCAGTTGCGAACCATGATTGATGCAATGCCCTGCTTTGTTTCTTTACTGAATACGAATCTTCAATTTGTAATTGCCAACCAATATTACGAACGGCACCTTGGTATTTCCCGTTCACTCATCGAAGGTTCTTACGTAAATGACATTCTGCCGCCAACACTTAAAGAGCGGCATATGAATTTATTACATAAAGCACTACTGGGTGAGACTCAGCATTTTGATGATCTTGGTCCGAGTGAAGACAGCCCGATTAAATTTGTTCATGGCGCGTATATCCCCTGCTTTGATCAACACCATAATGTAACGGGAATTGTCGACATCACTTATGACACCACCGACCAAAGAAATCAGGAAGAAAATCTGCGTTTTCTCGCAGAGCGCGACCCACTGACGGGATTATTTAACCGCCGCAAAGTAATGGAATGTCTGGATACCGAGATAGTTCGCGCCAACCGACAATCATCGCCTTTATCTGTAGCAGTCCTCGATCTCGACCACTTCAAAAATGTGAATGATACTTGGGGGCATGCTGCTGGCGATCTAGTGCTAAAAGAATTTGCGTTGTTATGTCAGCAACAGATCAGAAAGTTGGATTGTTTGGGCCGTATTGGTGGCGAGGAATTTTTCCTGATCATGGGTAACACTGATCAGCAAGAAGCCAAGTTTGTATTAGAGCGCATATTATCGGTGCTACGACATCACCGTTTTAATTGGAAACAGATCGAGATCCGAATCACTTGCAGCGCAGGGCTAGCAACCTGGACCGCAGATCAAACCAACCAACAGCTTTATTCTCAAGCAGATAACGCGCTTTATCAGGCTAAAAATCAAGGACGAGACCAGATTGTAATCGCCACTTAATAAGCAACTGTATTCTGTTTTGGACAAGCCGACCAACAGATGGTATCATAAAAACTTATCTATCTATTTTTTGAGACAATTTATGAGCTACGAACTGACAGATCTAGAACGCAATGCCGCACTGAGATTAAACGCTGATTATCGCTATGAGCATTTCATCAGCAAAGTAGCCCGCAGCGGTGAATTGTGGGCATTAAAAGATGATAACGGCCTGTTGTTTCTCAACTCTGACAATGAAGAAACATGCCTGCCAGTATGGCCTCATGCAGACTATGCCAAATTATGGGCTGTTGGCGATCTGGAACGCTATCAGCCACAAGCAATTACCCTGAAAATTTGGCTGGAACGTTGGACAGATGGTCTGACACAAGACGGTATTTCCGTGACTGTATTCCCCCTTCAGGGCGAAGAAAATCTGGTGGAAGAACCAACAGAATTAGCAGAATCACTGAACAAAAAATTAGAGCAATACGCTCAGGAATAGACCTGAAAAGAAAACACTTATAGTCAGGCCATGCATGAGCTCAATATTATCCGGAGATAAAATATGAACTTGCTGGAATTGAATGATTCGTTGATTGAGATACGTCAACAGGAAGAGTCTCTGCAATGGCCTGTATTCAACGAAGCGTTAGCATGGGAATTAGGCTGCACATTGCAATTAGCGGCTGCATTAAATGAAGCTGCTGTACATATTGAAATTGAAGCCTTTGGCCGGATGTTGTTTGTCTGTGCCATGCCCGGCAGCGCGCCAAGTAATGCCGATTGGGCTCGCCGTAAACGAAATGTAGTTCAACTCTTACAACGCAGCTCGTTAGCTATCGGCCTAGGGTTGAAACGAGATGACACCGATCTGCAGCGCAAAATGGGGTTACCGGATCGTGACTATGCACCACATGGTGGAAGCTTTCCGCTTCGTATTTTAGGTTCTGGTTGTATCGGCTCGATTACAGTTTCTGGCATGCCAGAATTTGATGACCATGCTTTGATCGTTAGTGTGTTACAAGCCTGGCAGGAAAATGG
>CAIZDF010000481.1 GCA_903931645.1 uncultured Tolumonas sp. | reverse complement strand
TGCTTCATTTTCCGGACCACGAACGAGCAATTTTACTTTGATCTGAACTAATCGATCTCGGGTGTTACCGTGTGCATTAAAAATAAACGCTCGTGGGAGTCCCACATAAAAAGCTTCTTTTTCAGCAGCCAATTGTTCTGGGGTTTTATCAGTGGCGGCTTCACCCTCTTTTTGGTCACTAGGCGCTTTATGACTACCAGAAAAGAGAAAAAACCACGCAGCTCCACCACCGCCACCTAATAACAATACTGCAGCCACAATGATAATAATCAGTTTCTTTTTACTGCCCTTAGGCTTAATTTCTAATTCTTGTTCATTATCATCAGCCATTTGACACCTTCAGTTTTAACTAATACTTACATCATCTTAATTGGCTTAGCGAGACCTTCAAGCATAGAAATCAATTCCTGCGGCTTCTGATGCTGAAACGGTTACCGTTTGTGCAATTTCATCATCGTTTAAACTGGAAAAAGCATTTCCAGACTGTGAAGACTCTCTTCTTGTCTGTTGTTCTGCAGCACTGTTATTCGCCATTTGCTGATTCCAGGACTGACCTGAGTTATTCGCAGCTTGGTGTTGAACTTGGGTCTGCCCCGGTTGTAAGCCATTTTGCGTCAATATTTCACGTAACCGTGGCAAACTTTGATCTAATGCCTCTTTGGCTTGTGAATGCTGAACCATAAACTGCACATTGGTTTGTTGTTCTTGGTCGATAGACAACTGAACGCGGATTTTACCCATTCCCTGCGGCTCAAGTTGAATCTCAGCCTCCTGCCATTTCTGCCCGGCCATCAACATTACTCGAGCACCTAATTCATGCTCTTCAATTTGCCCATTTTTCATATAAAGCGAAGGCAGTTGTTCGGTAATATTCCGTAATCCTTGTGCCTGCTCAGGCAATGCCCCAGTTGAACCAAGTTCACTTTTCCCTGTCAAACTAACGCCATGATTTTCATGTTGGACTAAATTAGCCGCTGTCGTGTCTTTACCTAATCCCAGCTCGAATGTCGTTTGACCATCGGGTTTAGTATCCCCCAGTTCAGCAGTTGTGCTCGCCGTCGTTGCCACGTCGGCGGTTTTATCCTCCGCCTTGCCTGCTAAACCTTCAGCCATAATTGCTGCTGTACTTGCACTATCATCAGTGACCGAAGAGTCATCATCATTTTTCAGCGTCGAAACCAAATCATGGATCATATTGCCTAATGAGGCTGATTTGGCTGAACCTGCTGATTTCTTGCCTTTGCTGGCATCATTATCTGTTGCTGCTGTTGCGGTATTATTGGAAGAGGTTTCCGTATTACTACTCACAGCAACAGGTGTAATTGGTTCACTAGCAACTGGCTGCATATTAATCAATACAGCTGAAAGATCGGTTTGCGCTATATCCGTATTTGCAGTCTTTGTTTTTTTCTCTGGTTTAGCATTTTGTATTTTATCATTTTTCGAAGGTGTTGAATCTGCAGTGCTTACTGGCTGTTGCTGTGCAGAAGTAGCAACATCGGTGATTTCATCAGTAACAGCGGTGTTATCAACCGTATCAACGTTGACAGTTTGATTATTAACCGCTTTTGCCACATTAAGATCGGGTGATTTTGTCGACTGCGTTGAAATATCTGTTTTGATGGTTTCATCTGTAGGTGATGCAGACTCAGTGGTTTTCTGAGTTGCTGTTGCTGTTGCTGTTGCTGTTGCTGTTGGCAATTGTTCATCTACCGAAGACATATTTCCAGTCATAACAGATGTCTTCGGAATGCTATCGTTCATCTTTGTAGCAGCAGTGGATTTTATATCTGCATGACTATTTACGTTTATTTGTCCCTGAATACCAGTAAGCATATCGCTCTGAGAGCTATCTGTCGCAGCGGTAGCTGTGTCGGTTGCAACGGCAGCGGAATCTACAGCTGTATCTGAAGATACAGTAACTGGAGCTGAGGGTTGTTTTACTTGAAGCGAGGTATCCATTTGCCGAGCTGCTTGCAACGTTAACAGCATGTCGGCGGCAGTTTCTGCCTGTGCGGAGGAAGAAGTATCAGCATCCTTAGATTCCGCTGGAAGTTCCTGTTTACTTGTACTCTTTGAACTCACTATCGCATCAGCCGAAGCATCAGCAGGAATAGAAGCATTAAGTACACCAGAAAAATGGCTTTCTGATGAAGGAGTTACGCTATCGCCGTGAACAGTATCGGGCATTAATGCCGTTAACTTCGTGGGAGCGGCTACAGAAACTGAGACCGAGGACATGCTATTACTCCTGCCTTAAATCTCTTTGTATGGCTGTTAATCGCGGCAAAGAGATGACACTGATGAACGTAATAACACATTTCTAGCAAGTTACAGGCCATGATGGGCCTGTAATTAAGATGCTGAATCTTGCCGATGGAAAAAACGGAATGTAGAAAACTCATCCAGCAGTTTCTGTTCTTGTTTCAGCAGTTTTAGTGCTTCTTTTTCTGCTTTACGTTCCAGCAACATTTCTATCGCTTTTCGCCGTTGTTGCAATGCAAGCCACTCTTCTCGTTTCTGTTCTGCTTGCTGTTTGGCTTGTTGAAAGCCTTTCTGTTGCTGAACAGAAGCATGATCCAATTTTCCGATAAAAGAGTGGTAATGATTAAAATGGCTAGATTCCAAACCGACAACGGCTTTATCGGTCATTTGTGACGAGTAAATTTGACGGTATTCATTTAGTGCGTCGAGTTGACGTTGAAAGTTCGCTTGTTCTCGCTGCGCTTGCGCCAACATTTTGGCGGC